>MTLU01000013.1 GCA_002010975.1 Candidatus Bathyarchaeota archaeon JdFR-07
TGCTCATAGTATTAATGATTGTTCTTAATACCGTTTCGAGGTGAAAGCCAAATGGTTGTTGAAGAAAAAAACTCTAATTTACGATACGTGTTCGCCTTGTTTTTCCTAGGTTTTTTACTAATACTCGTAGGTATTACAGTTTTAATATTCGCCGTTGTCTTTTCTGGGGGACCAATAAGTTTTGGAGGAGTTATAATTATTGGCCCGCTTCCTATAATAATTGGTTGGGGCCCAGAGGCCGCATTATTGGTGACCCTTGCTATTATTCTAACGATCTTCAGCATAGTATTGTTCTTAATAATAGGTAGAAAAAGTTAAACTAGGAACTTTTCTCTTTTTAGGCTTGTTTTTCTTCTTTTCCATAATAAATGTACAGAAAGATTAAGACTAACACTATAAAAGTGGTGGTCATTAATATGTATTTGAGAGTTTCGAAGTAAGCTCCTATACTCATTGAAGGAATCCCCTTGCTTTTTTACTATTTTGTGTTGACATATTTAAGGAGTTGGTTTTTTCCACTCCTCCATTAACGTATCGTAAAGCTCATCATGTTCTTCTATAATGTTATACCACTTCAAGTTATTAGCTAATTTCTGGGCTATCAGGTGATAACATAAGTGAATTTCCCTATCTAAAACTCGAAAATAAAAGTCGTCGCATGAACAAAACTCTGCTTCAGGCATCACTAGATAATCTCGTTCCTTTCCGACTACAACCCAAACCGTTCTACCGCTAGGTTTGAAAACATATTTTTTAACACGATTTTCTCTTAGTGCAGCTAAGGCCTTTACAAACCTTTGTCCGAATGTTTCATAAAGTTTAGTTAATTCTTTACCTGTAAGTTTTCCTTCATTTTTGGCTTCTTTGCACATAGCCTCCAATAATTCTATCTCGGAATTTTCTTTCATGAGGACACGATCTAGAAAGAGAGACAAAATGGTTTAGAAATGATTAGTCTATTTCGATTGGTTCGCCTTTTGGTTTCTTTTCTTCCTTGGTTTTAGGCAGTTTAACCTCTAAAACCCCATTCTTATATTCAGTTTTTGCCCTTTTCACATCTACCTTTGCAGGCATTTGAACTTCCTTATAGTATTTGCGTTGAGGTGTATCCACAGATATGGTGAGCAGATCTTCAGTTCCATGTAGTTTAATGTCCTTCTTCTCAACCCCTGGCAACTCCGCAACAACATGGACTTCGCCATCAGTTTCGATGACATCCACAAGAGGTTCCCGCTCCTCCTTTACTAGCGGTCCCATACGACTAGGTTTCACATTTCCAAACTCGCGAATTTCTGGCTTGCCATCAGGGCCTATTTTGACGCTGTAGCCGTAGACGAAAGGTCCCCATTCGCGAACAGTTGTTCCATCAGGAAGTTTTCGTTCCCTAACATAGTCCTTAGGGATTCTTGAAGTGAATGTCTTGAATTCTTCTTCTATCATTCTCTCCATTTCGCGAAACATTCGATCAAAATCTTCGAAGAACAAGCCCCTAAAGAAAGGATATCGTCTTCTTTTAAACCATCCAGGATAATCTTCATCCCACGGCATTCAATTTTCACCCAGCTAATGTGAAGAAAGCAATTATCTATAAGTTTTATGCTAAAAATTACTAGCTTAGATCTCTAAGCTGATTCAAAGTTCCTAGAAATGTGCCATCCAAGAGATAAACTTCAGCGTCTCTTAGGTTTACAGCATCCGAACGTAAAATAGGGCCGACGATTCTTTCTGATGTTTTTCTTTCGTTTAATGGTCTGCCTCCGAGGAGATCGTTGAAAGAGGGCATTATGAAAAGTTTACGTGTTTTTGGTGTAATTTTATAGTTTTCCCTTAATGTTTTTTCGGGAGTATTTTCTATCTTAATTTTATGTTTCTGCAGCAAAATTTTCGTTAATTTTATGGTATCGCAGCTTATTTTTATCCACACTTGTCTGGTTATTTTAAAACCTGCAGGGTCACGAAAAACTATTACGGGATGAACATGGCCCATTACCCAAGTTTTACATCTTAAAAGTGTTGGGGAAGGCCAACGATGACCATGAAAAAGGCCCACGTCGCCTATAGAGACTCCTGTTGAGGGCAACAGTTTAACTCCTTCAGGAAGTAACGGTTCCAGGTTGCCGTCATGATTGCCACGAATTACGGAAACGTTTGGCATCATCTTTTTTATCTGAGTGAAAAATTCTGGTATGTCTTGCCATTCTCCTAGCTCGGCTGTTGCTACAGTATGTTTTACGTCGCCTAAAACTAACAGTTTTTCAGGCTTGTGAATGACTAGAATATCTTTCAGTTTTTTAAGGAGTTTCGGTGTTTGAGTTGGAACGTGTATGCCTTTTTCGGAGAGAGCCATTTCCCAGCCTATATGTAAATCTGCAATAACCAAGGTTTTGGTTTTTTGTTTTTTTATTAAAATTGCAGATTGCAGAGGCATAAGGAATGTCATAATTTTTCCTTTTCTGGATTTTCAATTGTTTTAAGTATAATTTTGTGAATTTGAGGATTTGCTGCTATGAAAGCTACTTTGTTTTGAGGGGCTAATTTTACATCAAGTGGTTTTCCTTCTGGTGATGTTATTTTTGCACCTGCTTCCTTCGATATAAGCCATGCGGCTGCCATGTCTGTTGTTCTAAGTTTTCCACGTATATCTACAAAAGCATCTATTGTCCCGTTAGCAACATAGCAGATTTCTAAAGCATTTGCTCCTAAATGCCGTATATGTTTCGTTTTTTTTATAAGCCGCGTTAATTTAGGAATAATTTTCTCGGCTTTGTAGGTGTTTAGATCTATTCCTATTATTGCTTCTTCTAGAGGAATATTTTCTGAGGGGGATATTCTGCTGTTGTCTCGGTATGAGCCTCTTCCTTTTTGAGCGATGTATGTTACGTTGTGGAAAAGATCTGCAACTAAAGCTGTGTGCACAGTGCTTAGAGCTGGTCTTGTTGATACAGCAATAGATGTGGCAAAGAAAGGTATGCCTCGGATAACATTTGTGGTGCCATCTATGGGATCAATAGTCAAGAAGTTTTTGTCAGGATTTTCGCCATATTCTATTATTCCAGATTCTTCGCTAACAAGGGTGAAAGAGGTTATATGTTCTTTTAGTGTTTCTATTATTGCTTTTTCAGCTACAAGGTCGATTTCTTTTATTGGGTCACCGCCAGCTCCTATTCCGAGATTGGATTGGGATTTTTGGGATGCTTTTATGATGGGTGTTATTTGTCTTCTTATGTTGTCTTTGCATTGAAGGAGAATCTTCAGCCAATCAAGGTTTTTTGTCATTTCCTCCGCTTCCATGAGCTTTATACTATTGTTTTTGATAAAGCCTTTACTGAAATCATTGGATAAAATAGGGGATAGTTAATCTAAATTGAGTATTTTTATAGAAAATTCTTCTGAAAAACAAGCTCATAAACCATTTAAGCAAACCAGCGCAAATAGATGAATATCGGAGGATATCTCAACGGTCTCGAAAGTTGAGAGAGTTTTAGACTTTCTCAGAGATGGAAAATGGCATACTCTGAAAGAGGTTAAGAAGAAGCTAGAAGTAGATGAAGAAGGTGCTGGCAAAGTTTTTGAATTTCTAAAAGAATATAGTTTCATAATTATTGATGAAGTAAAGGGTAAAGTTAAGCTTGAAGAGAACGTTAGAAAGTTTTTGCTCAAAAAGGCTATGTAATGAGGCTCATTAGATTTTTATAAGTTTTCAAAAATTTCTTGCCTTTTTCTGTAATTCTGAAAACTGGTGCAGGGTGGGAATGTTCATTGACAATAGATAAAAGGCCAGTATTTATCAGAAAGATCCTAGATAGTATTTGAGTTGTCTAAAACTTAGATTGCATCGATACATGAAATAGGTTTTTCTAGTGTTTTCATGAGAGTTTTCTAAAATATCTGCAATTATGTCAAAACTTCCACGATGCCCACTTCTAATACTTTCTTTATTGGAATTTAACAAATTAATCAACTCTTGAAGGTTAGACTCCCTTCTCCCTAGAGAAAATAACAGAAACGAAAATTTAAAGGTTCTGAATAGAAGATGTGATCGAAAATTTGGGGAAAAAGATTCTCATTAAGAGAGCTTTTTTATCAACTTTGCAATGTCTATATTTTTTTCGGTGAAAATGCTTATTCTATTTTGGTTATCAACAAGAGAAAGCACTTTCGCTTCTTTTCCTTCAACAACGACATTTTTGATTTGCCCGAGGTCGAATAGCTCAGATAGTTCTTCTCCAGTTTCGATAGAAGATGAGGAAAGTACAGCGTAGTCAATGATTTTTGTGGGGTCCTTCAAATCTATTGCAGCAGACTTTGAGTTTCTAAAAATGTATCCGATGACCCCTTCGTGGGTTTTTATTTCTTCTAAATTTTTACGTAATTTACTTTCAGATGATGTAGTTTCTTCTATTGCTAGTGGCTCTGTTTCTGTTGTAATCTCCTGGGACATTTTTCTTTTTACCATCATTTTCACCTCAATAAATTATCGGTTTAACCCGCACAAGTTCACCTTTTCTAATTTCAAGAGCTTGCTGTATTTTTTCTGGCATTTGTATGACGCCTTTGCCATCGTATTTGGAATCTTTAATGGGTTTTACTTTGCATCGAATTGTTTTTCCATGAAAAGTCTCTATCTCCACTTCTTCGATTTTTTGGTTTTCATAGAGTTCTTCCCATTGGGTTAGTATTGTACTGTCGATGTTTACAGTGTCGGAAGATACCAGCAGCCCCCCGAGGAAGCCCCCGCTCAGGTTTTCCACCATAAGTTGATGAGTTTGTGGTTCCGTTTGAAACTCAGATTCAACTGTTTCTTCTTCTTGCTTTTCAGTCGAAACTTCTTCCGCTGGTTCTTCAGTCTCTTCTATGATCTCTGGTTCGTGCTTCTCTTCAGTTATTTCTGCAAGTTTCTTGAGGGGGGTAGGGGAAATTTTTTCGAGAAGTCTCAGGACGGCTGGGACAATAATGCGGGTTACAGTATCAATGAATTGGATATCAGCTTTTTTAGATGTAACCGTTACTAGGTGAATATCATTGATTTTAGTAACATAAACTCGCCCTTTACTGGCCTCTAACGCCATGTAATCAAAGCCGCCTATGGCTTTGGCTTTTTCAAACATTCCTTCGAATGAAGCGACAATCCGTGAAATTGTCTTTTTGGGTGTTTTCTGATTGGTTATTATTTTTCCTTCTTCGTTGAACATAAAAGTGTGGGTTATGTCTGGGCATATGTTTTGAATTTCAGTCAGGGTGCTTTCTAAAGCTAGATCGTAGGTTTCGTTTGCCATTGATTTTCACTTCTTGTTTGTTTAGACTATTCTGAAGAGTATGCGTTCGGGGACGCCGTCGTTTTGTACAACCATGTATTTTAGACCTTCAGTGTCTCCAAGCTGGTCTAGCCATTTTAGGGCTTCGCGGGCTTTTTGCAGGACTAATAGTCTTTCTTGGTGGCTTCGTACAACTTCTTCGATTGCTGTGAGTTCGTGGAATGGGTTGGCGTCTACTACTATGTTCAGACTGCCTACGCTGATTTCGCCGAGGCTTTCTGCCACGGCTTTTTTACCTGCCAATTTCATTACGACTTCTCTGATTTTTTTGGATTTTTCAGCCAAGGCTCTAATATCATCTAGTTTGCGAAGATATTCGCCTAGTATGCTTTTTGTTTCGGCTATTTCCCTTTCAAGAGTTTCGGCTATTTCTTCTGCTGAATCATACTCTTTTATTTCAACTACCATTTTATTTTAACACCTCCAATAGAGGAAACAACAGAGGGGATGTGGAAAGACTCTAAATAACCCTACCCCCAATCTCAACAAAGTTTAGGAAGCTGTGTATGTTTTGGCAAATTCTGTACCAGAAGTTGCTATAAATCTGATCTCGTAGTTATAACCGCTATACCAGCCAACGTTTTGTATTATGAATGTTTCATATGTACCAGTTTCAATTTTACACGGCAGTGTCTCATTGACCGACTTTTGAACATTGTTGACTTTTACTAAACTTATGTAAAGATCTACAGAGCCAGTATTTCTGACCCTTATGGTTATTGTATTGTTTGAGTTACCAGAAGAACCTCCCCACGTTACACTTGTTGGAAATTCAAGGCTTTCTGTCTTCATGAATGTGAATGTTAGGGCTCCCATCCATGCTGCTACTGCGATTGAAACTGCAACTGTAACGGCAATTAATATAATCGCTGCAACTACGGGGCTTAGGGCTCTCTTGCTTTTTAGGATTTTCATTTTCTTTTCATCCCTCCTTAGGGGTTGCTAAGTAGTTTAGTAGAATAAGCAGATTTAAATCTTACGACTTAATACACCATATTATTTATTCGTAAAACACAGATACACAAACACGAAACTAACAACTAACTAATCCTTTAAAAGAACGTCAAAAGAGAAACTGTAGAACAACAATCTGAAAGTATGCTTTGAAGTTTACGACTCTAGCCTTTCAAAGAAATCCAACAGAAGTTTTGCAATTTTTTCGCCCAACGGTGTTGCTACATAATATTTCTTTAAAGGATCAATCCGTTTTGCTTCCGCCAGTCCTAACTGCGTTATTTCTATCATCCTAGCACGAAACGTACCATCGCTAAGGGTTAGTTGATTAGATCGCATGAATTCTTTTGCCTCTTTCCATTTACCACGATTCATATGAAGCAAAAATATGCAATCTATGGCATGATCCTTTTCTAGCATCGCTTTTATCGCTGACAGCTTTGGATCTGTCAAAATACGCTTAATCTTCTCCTCTTCTCCACTCTTAACCATTATCTAACATCAACCTACTCCTTTTTTACTTCTCTGTATACGTGTATTTCCTTTAAAAGATTTAACCTATATTACGATTTATGACTTATTATAGGACATTATAGCTTAGCTATCAACAGGCTATTTTCTTTTCCGATATATTATTGCATTCTATGACATCATCCACTAGGCTACACTCTCCATCAGAAAAAAAAAGAACGAGAGAAACATAGAACGACTAAAGATTATTTTTCCCAGTCTAATAACCTTTTCTCACCTTCAATCTTTTTAATATCTGTTATATCCTGCGTAACTTCCAGCGTCCCCAAATATTTTCCGTTCTGGTCTCTAACAGCAAAATATCTTATGTGCACAAGGCGATTATTCATTGTAATCCAAAAATCCGCCATGTTTTTTTCGCCTTTCTTGAAAGACTCTAGGATCCTATTAACTATGTGAATACTTTTCTGCGGATGGCACAACTGCACTTTCCTACCGATAACAGCCTTCGTCCTCACAAAAACTCGTTTTTCAGCCTTATTGAAATATTTAACAGTGTCATCCTTATCCACAAAAGTTATGTCAACAGGAAGCGTGTCCAGCAAAGCCTCAAGTTCTTCTTTAGAAAGGGAACCAGTCTCAAACCGCAAAACACCTGCAGGTGAAGCTTCAACTCTCTCAGTTTCTTTTTCTTCCACTTTTCTCGGTACAATCAATTCGGGTGGGGTAAAACAACAGTAACCAATCTCATCAAATTCTTTTCTTACATCGCTCCATTCTTGATTTTCCACAACCCTCAAGGCTGTAGGAAAAAGAATATTGTTCTCCTTAAAGAAATGGCTCGGAAGAAGCTCATTTAAAGCTTTAGAAACTTCGCTTAAACGCTTTTTGAATTCATGAAAATCCATACTATCATGGTTTTCTACTATCCCTTTAAGCTGCTTCTTTCTCTCTCTTATCTGGTTATGCTCCATCCACATTATAGCAGGAGGCTCCGTAACTCCGTGCTTCTCAAGAACTGGAAAAAGCACATTTTCTTCCCTCAAATAATGCTTTTCCGAGTCCGTAAAATCTTCTGCGATATGATCTAACATAGGTATCCTGTCACTAGCATGGCTTTTGTCGCCTATTCGTTGGAGCTCACCCGCAATAGCGGTCAATTTGTCAAGAATTTGTAACATAATTTTATGCTCTTCCATAAGAATACCAATAGGATGCTCAGCAGAAACATTCAACTTCTGCTTCTCAAGCTGCTCTCTGAAAACAGCCATATGTACATCACATAACCTTTGAATCTCTTCACGTGGCATCCCCTCCCTAATAAGCTCCTGTTCAATTTTAGCTATTTCTAAAGGGCTTACCCCTTCTAAAACTTGACGAAAATTCTCCTTGACTTCCTTAGGCGAAGCACCAGCATGTAACTGCCGAATAACTTCTTTCAGCATTTCTTTCTTACTTGTATTTGATATTCCTCCCATTTACAACCACACCTATTCCTTAATTTTCTTGGCAAGAACCTCGCCCAATTCAATAACACGTCTAATATCACTTTCTGTTGGTGGACCATTAATCTCTAATGCACCAACAACCTCAATTTTGGAACCGCCTAGTAATTCTTGAACATGCTTAACTGCACCCCCACCCCAACCATAGGAACTCAAAACAGCTGCAAACTTAAGCGGAGGTCGCAATGCCTTAACCAGATAAGAAGCATAAACAGCTAAGGGATGCATCCCTCCAAGCACTGTGGGAGCACCTAGGACAAGGGCTTTTGAATCCACGAGATCCCTAGCTATATCCCCTATATCAGCTACAGAAAGATTATGCAAAGAAATCTCAACACCCTCAGATGCTAAAGCGTCAGCCATCGGTTTAATCATTTTTTCTGTGCTCCCCCACATGGTCACATATACAAGTATAGCTTTCTTCCGTGTTTCACCGTTAACCCATTTTTTATAAGCATCCAAAATACGTCTAGGGTTTCTGTGTATAGGTCCATGGCTCGGAGCAATAGTATTAATTTCTAAGTTTTCCAGTTTTTCCATTGCTCGCTGAGCCATAACACGAAAAGGCATCATTATCTCGCCAAAATATCTTTGCGCATGAACTAGTAAATCTTCAACTTCATCGTCATATAATCCATAAGCTAAATGCGACCCAAAAAAATCACAAGGAAACAGAACGCCTTCTCCTTCAAGATAAGTAAACATGGTTTCAGGCCAGTGAAGCATTGGGGCTTCAATAAACCGTAAATTCTTGTCGCCCAGATTAAGTATTTGCTGATCTTGAACTGGCATTATACGGTTTTCGGAAATTTTATAGTAAGTTTGAGCCATTTTTGCACCTCTTGTGGAGGTCACCAGCTTTGCTTTCTGATTCAATTTCATTATGTATGGAATTGCGCCAGCGTGATCTGGTTCAGCATGATTCATAATTATATATTCGATGTCTTCTAAATCAGTAATTTTCCTTATCTTTTCTTCCCACTCCTCTTCAAAACCTGGATTAACCGTATCAATCAAAACCTTCGTCTCTGATCCTAATACAAGGTAAGAATTATAGCTGGTTCCGTTAGGGAGAGGAATCAACGCGTCAAAAATCCTACGATTCCAATCCTTAACACCCACCCAATAAACGTTCTCTGAAATTCTAGGTGTGTTTCTCCAACTCATATCGTTACACCACAATAAATATTACAATTGTAATAAAGTATATTTATGTCTTTCTACATAGTATCCCCGGGAAGAAACATAAAAATGATAATACCATGCGAAATCGCAGTTAAGTGCATCTTACCCTCAGTTCGCGCTATGCTTGCAAAAGAGCTAGTGACGAGACATAACCTAAGCCAAGAGCAAACTGCAAAACTACTGGGAGTAAGCCAACCAGCCATAAGCCTCTACTATAGAAAACTCCGAGGAAAAGCTATAAATCTAGAAAAGGAGAGGGAAATCAAAAAAATGATTGAAAATTTGGCTAAAACACTAGCCAATGAGAATTTTCAACATAAAAATTTTATCCAAGCATTCTGTGAGATCTGCAAAATGATACGCGCTAAGGGGTTACTCTGTCAAATGCACAAAAACTTTGACCCAGAACTTGACACCGAAAAATGTGAACTATGCTTAACCCAGAACTCGTTGAAGTGTATTTAGATGCTGGGACAATATCTTATAACACTCAGAGAAACCCTCGAAGCAGCATTAATAACAGCAATAATATTATCCTATCTTAATAGGATCAATAAACCTAGTTTGAAGCGCTACATATGGTATGGAATTTTCCTAGCCATAATCATTAGTTTCAGTTTAGGAGTAGGCGTCTGGTTTACATATGGTACTCTTTCAAAAACTTCAAGACTGCTCTTTGAGAGCTTAGCAGCTTTTATTGCAGTTGCAGTTCTATTATCTATGATTTATTGGATGGCCACTAAAGGAAGAGGTATTCGAGAAAAAACAGAGAAACGTGTGCAGCATATTGCTTCCTCACCAAGTGCAATAATTGGGTTAATTTCCTTAGAATTCCTTGTTGTTTTCAGAGAAGGTTTTGAAACCATCCTCTTTATTACACCATTTTTGTTAAACGATATGATAATGACAGTGATTGGGATGTTTCTTGGATTTTTAACAGCAATTTTACTAGCTTACGGCATTTTCGTAGTCGGCATGAAAATTAACTTGCAAAGATTCTTTTATTTCACAAGTATACTGTTAATCATGCTTGCAGGCGGATTAGCAGGTTATGGTATGCATGAACTTCTGGAGTATTGGAGGGAAAACGGTTTCGAAGCAGGTTGGCTAAATGAGCCTGCCTATGACATGAACATTCCTGCAGACAACCCTTTTCATCATAAAGGCATAATAGGCTCCATATTTGCCGTTATGTTTGGTTATACTGTAAGAGCTGAATGGGCAAGGATAATAGTTCATCTTACCTTATTGGCCATAGCCTTTCCTTTTGTAATTCTGGCATATAAAAAACAAACAAAAGAGTGAGAACATAAAAGTTTATGTTCTCTATCCTTCCAACACTAAAAAATTTTACACGCTTAGAGTCATTGTTACATAATAACCCTTTATAGCTTCGACGTCAATTCAAATTATGGTGAATTTCCAGTATGGGATACTTAGCAGCATGGAAAATTCTAGAAGAAATGATTATCGAGTTTCGGAAAAAAGGTGTCGAAATTCCAAGTAAAGTTATGAATAATTTGAAATCGGCTAGAACTATGATTAAGATTTTGATGGCGGATCCATGCCGCGGGGAAACAATGCAAAAAATTGAAGAATATCTAGGCAATGTGGAATCTTACCTAATCTCTGAAGGACAGAAAAAGTTTGGAGTACAATATGTTGATAAATGGCTTCAAAAGCTGGATAAGGCGAACAAGGAAATAGTGAAAGAAGAAGAGAAAGCAGCCCGATTCGTTCCTGGGATACCAAAAGAGAATAAGTGGATCCGTATCAAACCCACATCTGAACTTCCAATCGAAAAGGTGAAGGAAATGGCGGAACAATCAAACCTTTCTTATAACATTCAAAATGACGGTTGCTTGGTTGTTTACGGCAAAGACACCCAGATAAAAGAATTTGTCAAGAAAATGGCTACAAAATATGAAGCAAAAGCCAGAAAATAGCTTTTAAAAGTGCATAACCATTAAAACTTGATAATGCAACACTTTTAAATGAAAATCGTACAGAATTGTCTATAATAAAAGAATAAAGCGTGAGATTTCACGCGAGGATAAGGGTGAGGACGCAGACTGAATGCCCTACATTAAAAAAATAGAACTCAAAGGTTTCAAATCCTTCGGACCGCAAAATGTTAAAGTGGTCCTAGATAAAGGTTTTACAGCTATAACAGGCCCTAACGGGAGTGGGAAAACTAACATAGTAGACGCAGTCTTATTCGCTCTAGGTGAGTTAAGCACCAGAAGATTACGAGCGGAAAACGCTGCAAAACTGATTTTCCATGGTTCTGAAAAAGCAGGATTAGAAAGGTCGAAAATAGCTAAAGTAATAATTCAATTTGATAACACAGACGGCAGAATTCCAGTTGACACTACAACAGTCACCGTCTCAAGAGAAGTACGTAGAAACGGGCAAAGTGTATATCGGCTTAATGGAAGAAGAATATCAAGAACACACATCCTAGAAATTCTTTCCATAGCAGGTCTAAGCTCAACAAGTCAAAATATAATAATGCAAGGCACAATAACCCGGTTAACAGACATTTCACCTACTGAACGGAGAAAAATTATAGAAGATCTTGTAGGAATAGCCCAATACGACGCAGAAAAAGCAGAAGCAGAAGAAAAACTGCGGGCAGCTGACATATCAATCCGTACAGCCATGGGCAGAATAGATGAGGTCCAAAGAAGAGTGGACGACCTTGAAAGAGAACGCAATGAACTCTTGCGATATAATTTCATCCAAGAAGAAATAAAAAAATTCGAAGCGATAAAAATCTCACACGAGATAGCTAAAATCCAAAAAAGAGTTAAAGAAATTTCTACAGAAGCTGAAAAAGTAAAAATTAAGGTAGAAAGACTAAGACGAATACGTGATGAAAGGCGAAGCAAGAGAAGAGAAATTGAAGGCAGATGGAGAAAATTAAGTTCTGAACTAGTGGAGGAAGGCGGTTCCCAAGTATTAAAAGTTCAGATAAAAATTGGAGAAATAAAATCGAAATTAACGGAACTAACAACAAAAATAACTTCTGGAAAAACAAGTCTAGAAGGCTTAAAGAAAATAAAAGAAAACAACCTCCAACAATATCAGAACATTAGAAATGAAATTAGAGAAAATAGACTTAAAATTAAAAAGGCAAAGAAAGAATACGAAAAGATTTCTAGCCAAATAAATGAAAAACAGTCTGAACATGATGCTCTTCTAAATGAAGCTGCTCAACTTTGGGAGAATCTCGAAGAAAACAGCAAAAAAATACGTGAAATTGAAAAGAAACTGGACGACTATTATGGAAAGCTCACATACTTAAAATCAGAAAATGCCAAAAGCCAAACAGCCATCAAAATTCGCAATAGAAGACTACGAGACATAAGCAACCGCCGAGTAAAGATGGCAACAACCCTAAGCGAACTAGAAAAATCTTTGCTTGAACTAGAAAAAGTACAGAAAGAACAGAAAACACAACTAAAAAACCTTGAAAAAACTCTTGAAAGAAGAATAGCCCAAAAAGAAGCCATAGAAAGAGAAATTGTTGAAGCTGGGAAAATAGCAGATTCGGCCAAAGCAGCTGTCATCGAATTTGTTACGCAAAGAGAACTTGCAGAAACAGTAGCTGCAGAGGAAAAGGCATTGAGAAGCATAGAAGAACTAGGTGAGCTCGGTGTAATTCCAGGCGTGTACGGCAGACTACGAAATCTGATAAAAATCAACGGACCCTACAAGAGAGCCATAGAAGCCGCAGCCTCAGGGTGGCTCGACGCTATAGTTGTAAAAGATTTTGATGCCGCCTTCACATGTACAGAAACCTTGCGAAGAATGAAACTTGGCAGGATAAAAATAATACCGCTTCAAGGCGCCTCCAATCCGAAGCCCATAAAAATACCGAAAAAGGAGGGCATCGCAGGAACCGCACCAATATTCATAAGAAACGAGAAACAGTTCGACCCTGCCGTTAACTATGTTTTTGGCGACACCGTGATCGTTTCAGATGACAAAACAGCCTTTGCTCTTTCCAGTAAAGGATACAGGGCAGTCACCGTGAATGGAGACCTTTACGAAGCAGGAGGAGCTTTTGAAAGCGGGTACTATCGAGCACCAATAGACTTTTCAGCAATAATCCCAAGCGAATCCGCCATTAAAAGTTTAGATGAAGCTGTTAAAGCATTGCAGCAACACCTTTCAAAAAGAAACAGGGATATCTTATCTTTTGAAGAAGAAATCGATGAAACTCGAGTTGAAATAGCACGGTTATCTGAAGCTATAACTACTCTTGATAGAGAGATTGGCAGAGTCAAACGAAGTGTCAGAAGGACAAAGAGCAATCTTAAACGTGTAAATCACATCATTGTCCGCCTTAAAAGAGAAATCGAAAATGAAAAAGCCAAAATATGGACCCGAAGGGCTGAAAGAAGTTCTATTCAAAAGGAAATGCGGAAACTACAAAAAGATTTAGCTGTTTTAAGGAAAAAAACAGATGTTACACACATTCAAGAGATGGATATCAAAAGAGAAAAACTTGCAGAAGAAATAATTACTTTGAGACAAAAACTTGGCGTTGTACAAACTGAAATATCAACACTACAATCACAATTTGACAATGTTTTAAGAGTAGGATACAAAAACGCCAAAATTCAACTTGCAAAAGTAAATCAGCAGCTAAGAAGAGTGGAAAAAGAAGTAGAAGAAGCGCTCAAAGAGCGAGAATCACTAAAGCTAGAATTAACAGAACTGGAAAAAAGCCGCGTAGAACTTTCAAAAACTATTTTATCTGCAAGAGAAGAAGCAAAAAAATTCACTGCACAGATAGATAATATAGATAAAGAACTGCGAACGCTCGACGCTGAATACGAACAAGCTGACCGCCTACTAAACCAGCTTCAACTAAACATTCAAACATCACTTCTTCAATTAGAGCAGTATCATAATCAACTGAGACAGTTTGGATACGAACAACCATTAGAAGTAAAACCAGAACAAGTGGAAGAAGCTGAAACAACTATCAAAATGATGCAACTCGAACTAGAAAGAATAGGTGCCGTAAACCAACTAGCCTTGTCCCATTACGCAGAACAGCTCTCCCGTTATAAAGAACTTTCATTAAGATTAAATGAACTGGAAAAAGAAAAACAAGCCATAGTACAGTTTATGGTCGAAATAGAACGGAAAAAACGTAAGGTATTCATGGAGGCCTTCGAAAAAATAAACAGCAACTTAGGAAGATACTTTTCAAAGCTCACGGGTGGTGGAAATGCCACTTTGAAACTTGAAAATGTAGATAACCCTTTTTCTGGCGGAATTGATATGATTGTACAATTTCCAAGAAAGCCTTCCATAGTTGTAAGTGGAGCTAGCGGTGGCGAACGCTCCGTGGCCGCAGTTGCCTTTATATTTTCCATAAAGGATTTTACTCCTGCCTCTTTCTACATTCTGGACGAAATAGACGCCCATTTAGATGCTTTTCACGTATCAAGACTTGCAGATCTTCTATTGGAAGAAGCAGAAAAAACTCAGTTTATAGTCATAACCTTAAAGCCTGAAATGGTGAACAAAGCACAAAAAGTATATGGCGTCTATGGGCGTAATGGCGTCTCAAACGTAATTTCAGCCAAATTTCTTGAGGTGCCAAGTTAATGTCTTCCACAATAATAAAAAAGCCTTTTTATCTGCGACCGCCATGGAATATTCTCTTTGAGTTTCACAAGCTTGAAAAGCTCACACCTTGGAACATCAACATCGCATATTTACTTACAACCTTTCTTCGGGAAATGGAGAAAACTGGACAAATTGATTTTAGGGCTTCAGGCGTAGTCCTCGACTCTTCAGCTCTCATATACTTAATGAAGTCTAAACTTTTGCTGAAACTTGAAGAACCTCCACCTCCCCCAGGACCGCCTAAAGAGTTTCTTCCACCACCACTTTTCCTACCTCTTAGACATGAATTAACTTCAACAACAATCAAACATCTATTAGAAGTTTTAGACGACGTTCTAAAAGGAGAAAAAATTCTCCGTCTCGGAAAAACTACTACAGAACCAGTTCTACCAACACCATCAGAAATTTTTCCACAATTGGACATATATCTTATGGAAATAGAAAGACAAATGGAAAAACTTTATGCCTCCCTTTTAGAAAGGGTAAAAGGGACGGGAATAATAGAATTTTCCACATTAATTAAAGGAGCTGAACGAATAGAAGCCATCCGCACATTTATTCTCTTGCTTTTTTTAGCACAAGATGGGAGAGTAGGATTATGGCAGGATGAAGAGATAGAGGAAATATACATAACTGTAGGGGTTTCCATTGCAGAAAATGGAAAGATTAACAATTAACCATCTTCAAGAAGAAAAAAGGCAACGGGAACTTGCTTTATTAGAAGCGGCTTTATATGTGGCTGGCCGTCCCTTAACCCTAAAACAGTTGGGCTCAATCCTAAAAACTCGCTCAAAAAAGAAAGTGAAAAACCTTGCAAAAATGCTTATGGAAGAATATGCTAAAAGAAAATCAGCTCTAGAAATATTAGAGTTGAAAGATGAAAGATATGTTTTGCAATTAAAAGCCGACTTTACACCTCGTGTAAGAAAATTAGTTAATAGACCCTTACTTTCTGCAGGACCACTAAAAACACTTTCATATATAGCCTATAGACAACCTGTCTCCCAAAGGAAGGTAGTAGAAGTACGAGGACACCATGCTTACGGACATATTAAGCTTTTGAAGGAAATGGGTCTAGTAGCCAGCGAAAAAAAAGGACGCTCAGCAATTCTAAAAACAACCGAGTATTTTGCAGACTATTTTGGTTTAAGTCACGACACCACAACTATGAAAAGAGAATTAAAACGTGTCTTCGAAGATTTCTCTAAAAAGGAAATAAATCAAGCGGCAAAAAATGGATAGGTTTATATGACAAAGTTACAATGTACAGAACACCCCATTCATTGATAAAGGGAAACTTAAATGTCAGTTTGGCACGGCGATCTCTATAAAAAAAAGCCTTCAGGCGGAAGAAAAAGAGCATATAGAAGAAAAAGAAAATTTGAACGCGGTTCTTTTCCAACAGAAACTGCTTTAGGCGAAACAAAACGAAAAATTGTTAGAATTAAAGGCGGTAACTTGAAAATTAAGGTTTTAAGCGACAAATATGCATGTGTAACAAACCCAAAAAGCAGGAAAACCGAAAAAGTGGAAATCATAAGAGTCGTTAGAAATCCAGCAAATGTAGATTATGATAGGCGAGGCGTGATAACAAAGGGTGCAGTTATTGAAACACCGTTGGGATTAGCTCGAGTTACGTCCCGTCCAGGACAAAACGGGATAATAAATGCTGTTCTATTAGGCACAAAAGAGAAATCATAAGGATATTTATTGCAATTTACGGATTCTAACTAGTTGTTTAGCGATCTTTTTTATAATTTTATTTTTTTCTTCACGTTTCCTAATGAGAATCATACCAGTTTTCAACCAAGGAGTTTTAGGATACCCTGCATCCATTACAACATCATATTCTAAACCAAGCGTTTCCACCGCTTTTTTTAACTCTAAAATTTTAGGGGAAGGAATAGCCAACCCTTTAGGAATTTTCCTTCCATCCTTTCTTGTTTTATTTGAATCAAAATAGATTGGCCAAACAACTATTTTGTCTTGTTTCCGCATTCTTTTTCCCTCTACTTGTGAGTGAAATAGGCAGTTAACTTCGAGTTTACTTGGTCAATTCTGACAAATCCAAATCTCTCGAACTGTATGATGCTATTTGGCTTTAATTTTTTGCAAGCACTTTCTGCAAAGCCTTCTGCTAAAGTGGCGTCTGGCATAACAATTTGACAAGGTATCTCGTTGCCGATAGGTATCCAGTGGATTAATGGTGCCTTAGCCTTCTTGGCCTCTTTATAGGATTCGCTTACAAAAGAGGATTCGACACAAAACGGGTTTAATTTTTCGATTTTTATGTTAAAAAGCTCCATAAGACGTAGAATTTTTCCAACCTTTGAAAGCTCTAGATCCTTTTTTGAAACCCAAAAAGCAGCTAATTTCTCATATCCGTCAGGTGTAACAATGTATTCCCTGAAACCTCGTTGTGTCTTTTCGGGATGCAAAGGTAGCTTAGTAACATATACTTTAGGAATCTGTTTTACAGTTAACTGTACTGGATTATCAACGAAAAAGTACCGGTCAGCCGTAGGATCCAGAAGTTTACGATTATAAGCATAAAGGTTTTCCCAGCTTAGAACAACATCAGAAGATTTGGGACCCACAGCAATTATCATCTTTTTAATAGCTTCAGGTGTTATACCTCTCCGTCTCAAAGCAGCAAAAGTTGCCAATCGAGGATCGTCCCATCCTTTGTACAAGCCTTCCCTTATTCCTTTAACAATTTTCGACTTGCTAAGATACGCCCCAGTAATTTTAAGTCTTCCGTAATGGATAGCTTCAGGATACTGCCAGCCAAAATGCAGATACATATATTTTTGTCTAACCATATTTGTTAGATGTTCCTTTCCCCGGATTATATGAGTTATACCTAACAGGTGATCGTCGATCCCGCAGGAAAAGTTGTAAAGAGGCCAGACACGATATTTACTTCCAACACGGGGATGTGGATATTTCTCTGGATTAATTATCCGTAAGGCTGGCCAGTCTCTAACTGCAGGATTTGGGTGATCTAAGTCAGTTTTAATACGTAGGACTGCGGCTCCCTCGTTATAATACCCATCGAGCATATGTTGCCATCTTTCCATTTGCTCATTAGGAGGCAGATGGCGACAGTCGCAAGATTGTTTTGCCAGTATCTTTTTTCGAAACAGTTCGGGTAAACAAGTGCAAATGTAAGCCTTACCAGCTTTCAAAAGCCGTTCAGCATACTCATAATATAGGGGAATACGGTCGCTTTGAATATATTCTTCGTCAGGCTTACATTCCAGCCAAGCTAAATCTTCTCTAATGGTATCATAAAACTCTAAGACTGGCCGTTTAAGTTTAGGATCTGTGTCTTCAAATCTAAGAATGAATTTGCCTTTATACATATGAGCATACTCGTAACATAATATTATAGCTCTAGCAGATCCCAAATGCAGAACACAATCAGGATTAGGGGAGAAACGAGTAACAACTTGAGGGTATTTTTTCACGTTTGGTAAAGGTGGAAGCTGCTTTTTCTCTTCCACTTTTTCCTTAACTAATGATTCAGGCCACCTCTCTTCAACAAGGCTTTTTTGCTGGTTCAGAGAAAGTGTATTAACTTCACGAATTATCTGGCTGACTAAAGCGGAAATCTCTTTTACTTCAGTTCTTAGTTCAGGTTTTTCGCCTATGATTTTTCTGATAACCGGAGCAGGCTGGGCTTTGCCTGCATGTTTTATGGCATTAAGTAGTGCAGTTTTCCGAATAAGCTCTCTAAGTTCAATGTCTTCTTTGAGGGACAAATTGTTTACACGCTGTTAAGCTTAGATTTTCCTTTCAATTAAGAATTTTGCAAAAGCCTTCAGCTTTTCCTTAGCTTGTGATGTCGGCAGAAGATTTTCAACTTCCTTCCAGCTTTCCTGAACAATTCTTCTTGCAAAATCCTTGACATATTCAATGGATCCATATTTTTTAAGGATGACGATAGCTTCCTCTACCAATTTCGGGTTTGAAGTATGCATATTCAGAATTTCAACAAGCCTTTCCCTATCTTCTTTCTTTGCCACCCTTAACGTGTGAATCACGATTAGTGTCCTCTTTCCTTCAGTTATATCCTTGCCATATCCCCCTTTCTTTTCGGCAAAATTTCTACTTGTCAAATCTAAAATGTCATCTTGCATCTGAAAAGCTATGCCTATGCTTTCGGCGAAAATCCCAAACTTTTCAACTAGTTTGTCCTCTGCATCAGCTAATACAGCCGCCATCTTGGCAGCCATTCTTGCTAATGTTCCCGTCTTGAAAGCACACATTTGCAAATAGTCTTTTTCATCGAGCTGATCAGCATTAGCCAAGCCTCTGTGCCATGCAATATCCATGGCCTGACCAAGACTGAGGCTTATCATTTCTTCAATGTAGATCTCGTAAACTCGCGAAAGTTTTTCTGGAGAAATCTTCTCTCTGTTTTTAATTAGAGTTAGTAAAGGTAAATAGTACATGGCGTTTCCAGCATTTATAGCAATGTCTAAGCCATAGGTCTTATATGTACATGGCTTTCCCCTTCGAAGCTCAGAAGCATCCTCTATATCATCGATAATTAGTGTTCCATTATGGACCACTTCAGGGATTATGGCGAAATCAACATAGTCTTCAGGTTTTTTGCCTAATGCTTCACAGATTAGAAGGAAAAGAACCGGTCGCCATCTTTTCCCTCCTCTATCAAGAAACTCCCAGACTGGCTCAGCTATTGCCTTGTTTATAGCTTCAAGATTATATGCATAGCGAGGTTGGTTTATCTTGAAAAGTTCAGCATTTTCGGAGAATCTTCTAGGAATGTATTTCTCAATAGCCTTATCAATTATCGCAGCTCTTTTCGAAAGAATTTCTTCAATTTCCAATTTTAATTCCCTCTTTTTGCGTAGATTTCTGTGCTAAAGCCTCGAGATTTCAACCATTGAGCTGTTTTCCCTGTTATTACAACGGGTTTCTTTCTTAATGCTTGAACAGTCTGGGCGCCCACAAGGAACATCGAGTTTTTTAACTCCTCTATTAAGAGTATAAGTTCTTGCTTCGTTTCTTCTATGCCTTTGACTGCAACTTTCAAAATTGGTTGCGAAATGCTTACCAAACTAGAGCCTAAAGCCAGAGCTTTAGCAATTTCTATGCCATTGCGTATTCCTCCTGAAGCGATAATTGGAATGCTAACAGACTGAGAAACTTCCAATAGGCTTATGGTAGTCGGAATTCCCCAATCCCAGAAAACTTCGCCAAGTCTACGGCGTGAATTGTTAGATTTTCCTTTCGCACGGTAAAACTCTACAGCTGCGAAACTGGTGCCTCCTGCACCGCTTATGTCTATTCCATCAACATTTACGGTTTCAAGCTTTTTAGCTTCTTCAGCTGCTATACCAGCTCCCGTTTCTTTGACAATAACAGGTTTTTCCAATTCTTTTGTGATTTCGCTAAGTTTTTCCAGTACTCCTTTAAAGCGTGTCTGACCTTCAGGCTGAACCGCTTCTTGAAGGGGATTTAGATGTATCGCAATGGCATCTGCGTCAATCATTTCGATAGCCTTTTTTGCCTCTTGTACGCCGTATCCATGAACAAGTTGTACCCCTCCAATGTTTGCAATTAAGAAGGCTGTTGGAGCTTTTTTTCTGGTTATTGCGAAAGTTTTTTCTAGTTTTTTATCTTCCAGGGCAGCTCTTTGGCTTCCTACTCCCATTCCTAGACCTAGTTCTTCTACGGCTTCAGCTATTGTGGCATTAATTTTTGTTGCCTTAGAGGTTCCACCAGTTATGGCGCCTACAATTAATGGCGCAGAGAATTTGTGATTGAATACTGTTGTGCATAGGTTTATGTCTTGTTTGTCGATTTCTGGCAGGGCTTTGTGAATTAAGTGGATGTCTTCAAAACCTGTTGTGGCTTTTTTCGCTTGAATCTCATGATTCAAAGAAATTCTAATATGATCTTCTTTTCGTTTTCTTGTTTCTTTAGCCAAAGCTATTCCTTCTTTATTAGAGTGCCTTCCACTTTTTCTCCTTTCAGAATCTTGTAAATATAATTTGGCTTTGTAGCATTCACAATCTTCACAGGGATTCCACATTCTATAGCTGGCAGAAGCTCACTTATCTTGCCAAACATGCCGCCTGTAACATCACATGCAGTGGACTTTCCAAGAGCTTCTTGAAGGTTTTTTAGCTCTTTTAACGTCAAACGTTTGAACATTTTTGCCTTTTTTTCAGTTTTTGGATCCGCATTGTACAAACCGTCAACATCAACGCCTATGATAATGCCTTTTACGTTGAACCTAGTAGCGATATAAGATACTAACTGGTCTCCTGATAAAATAGTAAAGCCTAAATCAACATCAAAAACGGCATCGCCATACATGACTGGTATAAAATCCATCTTCAAAACCGTTTTAAGAGTTGTTTCTTCAAAACTGACTATCCTGCCACTCTTTGTTAATATACACGATGAGGGGGCTATACTTATTGCTGGAAGGCCGTTCCAAATTAGAGCATCCATAAACAGTCCATTCAGAACTGTCATGACATGATGGGTTTCCGCGAAACCAATTTTCTGGCTTTCCTCTTTGAATCCTTCGTTTATACTGTATCTCTTGGCTAGGGGATGCCCAAAACTACCTCCTCCGTGGATAATTATCAGGTCTTGGATATCAGCATTCTTTATTTCCTGTGCCAAACGGTTTATGTCACTTAGCCGTGCAGCAAGTTCTCCATTTTTATCTGTAATCACAGAACCGCCAATTTTCAAAATTGTTGGTCTATTTTCGCTCAATTTTTACTCCTTCATCTGTTTTTCTTGCTATGAAAGGGGTACCACCAGCGCTTTGAATTGCTTCTAAAACCTTTTCCAGTTCTTGGTTTCTAGCTAAGGCTATCATGCAACCGCCACCACCAGCACCAGTTAACTTTGCCCCTAATGCTCCGGCTTTTCGTGCAGCATTTATAAGCCACTCTAAAGATTCGTCTGAAACCCCTAATCCATAAAGCAAAGCGTGGTTAATGTTCATAAGCTCTCCAAGGGTTTCCAAATCATTTTCTTTTAAAGCTTCTACGGCCCTTAAAACGATTTCACGAGCCGCTAAAAAAATTGGCTTTACCAATTGAGGATATCTTTTCTTCAGATTTCGCACTTTTTCAACTTGAAAACGTGTGGTGCGTATAACGCCCGTATCCCCCACAACAAGGGGAATTTTCATTTTAACATCTAAGGATTGGAATCCCGTGTCTTTCTGAAATAAGAGAGCCCCACCAAAAGTAGATATAGCAGGATCTATCCCTGAAGGGGTACCGTGTACAACCTTTTCAGCTTCATAGGTTATACGGAAAACATCTTCCTTAGACATTTCAACATTCAACAATGCACTAACAGCAGCAGTTACTGAAGCTGCAACAGCAGCTGAAGAACCCAGCCCAGCTGCAACAGGAACATTTGATTCTATTTCAATGTCCAATCCAACATATTGCCCATATTTTTCGAAAACTTTGTCAACGGCAACTTTAACAGGTTTAAACTTAAATTTAGCCTCCTTCTCATTGCCATTTCTGATTTTTAAAACATCATTTTCATAGCAGACTGTAAGCTTCAAGTTTTTAGAACTCATTTGGAGCTTTTTGTCTTGCCGAAGCTGCACTTTTGCATAAGCTCTTTTGTCTATAGCTAAAACTATGGCAGGTTCGCCATAAACTACAAAATGTTCCCCGAAAAGTATAACCTTTGCTGGAGCTGAGGCCACTACCTCCATTCTACACCACTATTTTTTGAAGGAAACGGCGGCGTACCCAACAACGCTTGAGTAGTCGCCAATTACATCTCCACTGGTTTTATAGCATAATAATTTTGCCTCTTTTGCTCCTAGAATTTTAGCAGCTGTAATTAAAGCAGCAATTGGACCGTAGCCGCATGCAGTTATCTGTTGCGATTCAATAATTGAATAGAATCTAGCTTCATCCATTGCTTCTACAGCCTCTAAAGCCATTCGATCTTTTTTAATAGCTCTTTCATGCGGCTCATAGTGAGTCATATCAGAAGAAGCAATAATAACTGCTTTTTTGTCAGCTAGAACCTTTGCTACCGCTCGCCCCACTTCCCTCGCCGAAGATAGATCTTGCATTAGAAAACATACGGGCACAATTTTAAATTTTGAACCATAAAGAAACTGAAGAAAGGGAAGTTGAACTTCAATTGAATGCTCAAAACGATGTGCGGAATCGTCAACATCTATTATTCCAGATTCATGCACGATCTGATTGGCTATTTCTCCATCCACCTCTACATTACCTAAGGGCGTGTGCCAAAATCCTTCATTCATAACTGCCAAGGCGCTACCATAACCTGTGTGATTAGGACCAAAAATAACGAAAACGTCTGGTTTGCCGTTCGAAGCAAGCGCATAATAGGCATGGGCTGCCACAGGACCAGAGAACATATACCCAGCATGAGGACAAACTAAACCTACAATTTTCATAAGTTCCGTCTTAACAATAGTGGGCAGTTTTTTGGGTCCAAACTCGTGAAGAAAGCATGATTCTATCTGTCTTTTTAATGATTCGGCGTTTCCTTCGTAAAATGCACCAGCTTGGGTTGGACGCCGAATCTTTGCCATGCTTTTAGGTTTCCTCCCTAGAGATTTTCGTTTCAAAATCGTCGATTGCTAAAGGCAGATCCTTGTCTAGAGGCAATTCGCCTCTTTCTCGCAATATCTGTCTTGCTAAAAGCCAATAAATAACTGCTAAAGCTCTTCGCCCCTTATTGTTAGTTGGAATAACAAGATCTATACCTGAAAATTCGTTGTCGGTACTACATAAGGCGATTACAGGTATACCTATCGAAGACGCCTCTTTCACAGCTTGAGAATCTGCTCTAGGATCAGAGACAATTATGACCTCTGGTTCAATGCGGTTGGGATATAAGGGATTAGATAAAAGCCCAGGAATAAAACGCCCAATAACAGGGATTGCGCCAATCACTTCACAGAAACGTTTTGCAGGTTCTTGAGCATAAAGTCTAGCTGCTGCAGCAGCAATTTTTCCCGATTCAAATCTCGCCAAAAACTTAGCAGCAACTCTTATACGTTCATCAGTTTTCTTAACGTCAAGAACAAATAAACCGTCAGGTCTCACACGATAGATGAACTGTTCCATATCACCTGTTTTCATTCTCGTTCCAATATGGATCCCAGCAGATAGCAATGTATCTCGAGGAAGTAATAGCTCCTCTTCCGCTGCTACCGTGGTTTCACCTTCTGCTTTTTCTTCCTTTATCTCTTTAATTTCTTCATCTTCCGACAAAGCATCTCCTCCTAAACAACTAAAAGACTTGCCATTTTAGCTCTATCTCCAAGAAACTCTTCTATTCGTATTAATTCATTTATTTTTGCTATTCTAGCCCCTTCAACAATACCTGTTTTAATAATTGGACATTTGAAAGCTACAGCAAGGTGAGCTATATGCCAATCACAGACATCTCCTGAACGGTGGGATATGACAGGAATATACCCAATTCTTTCTGCAAGTTCTATTGTCTCTAAAGCGTCTGTTAGGGTGCCGATTTGGTTAACTTTTATTATAACGGCGTTAGCTGCCTTTATCTTTGCTCCACGGCTTAATCTTTCCGAGTCTGTTACAAATAGATCGTCCCCGCAAATTAGGCATTTTTTAATCTTCTTCGTAAGTTTAGCGAAACTTTCATAATCTTCTTCGTGGAAGGGATCTTCAACATAAACTAAATGATATTTTCTAATAAGTTCCAAGACATATTCAAGTTGTTCTCCAGAATCTCGTTTTCTCCGTTCTCTAGAATAAACATATACCTTTTCTTTTTCATTCCAAAGAGAGGAAGCGGCTATATCTACTCCAAATCCGCATTCAAAGCCTATTTCATCACCTATCTCTTCGCATGCTGTTGCCAATATTTCAAAGGCTTCTGTGTTTTCAACGTTTGCAACCCATGCTCCTTCGTCGCTTCTTCCTCCACTGAAAAGCCTATCCTTTCTTCTTAAAATATCGCCAATCCTTTTATGAATTTTGACATTTGCCGTAGATGCTTCTAAGAAAGATTCAGCTCCATAAGGAAGGATCAAAAATTCTTGAATGTCGGGGGATTTCCCCCGAGTATGTCTTCCGCCACTTATAGTGTTTCCCAGCGGGTAGGGAAGTTCACGTGCAACTTGTCCTCCTAGATATTGGAAAAGCAACATACCATAGGAATTGGCTGCAGCCTCTGCCGTAGCTAACGAAACAGCGAAGGCCGTGTTTCCACCTATAACCCTAAAATCTTTGGAACCATCAACTTCGTGCAGTATTTTATCTATTTCTTCTTGAAGATCAGCATTCAATCCAACAATTTCAGGAGCAATTAGCTCGTCAATCTTCTTTACTGCTTCGTCCACTCCGCCGAGGGGATAATAGACAACTTCTGCTTTTCCTCGGCTTTCACCAGCTGGAGCAGAAACTCTTCCAAAACCAGAAGTTGTTACCACATCTACCTCTATTGTTTCGTCTCCTCGACTGTTGAAAACTCTTCGGGCAATTATATCTTCAATGACCGTGGACATTCAATTCCTTTCCTTTTAGTAATAGCCTCTTGCTTCTCTTCTTTTTTCTGCCTCTTCATAAAACCTTAACACTTCGTCTATTATTTCTACATGAGACAAGAGCATACGTCTACAGCAATATCGTGTAATCCCTAAACTATCTAAAACTTCGCCTGCATTTTCTCCAGCTTTAACTCGTCTAGAAAACTCTTCCCACTTATCTGCAATCAATTTACCGCATGTAAAACATCTTACGGGTATTATCATCCTAAAACACCTCATTTATCTATAGCTTTTCTGGTCTCTAGCCCTTGCCCCAGGTCCTCCAAATTTTTTGGGTTCTTTTCGACGAGGGTCTCCAACTACCATTGTCCTATCATATTCGATAAACATGGAGCGCAGTTGTTTACTT
>MTLU01000016.1 GCA_002010975.1 Candidatus Bathyarchaeota archaeon JdFR-07
TCAAATATATAAAAGACAAATTGGACGAAACACTCACCTTTAGGCATTCATGTAGAATGGGAATTTGCGGAAGCTGTGGAGTAAACGTCAACGGAGAGCCAATGCTAGCCTGCTACACTCAAGTGTTAGACCTTGGAGTAGACTCTCTAGAAATAGCACCCCTTTCAAACATGCCGGTCATAAAAGATTTAGTGGTGGACATAGAACCTTTCTTTGACACTTTTAAAAAAATCAAGACTTTCCTGATAAAACCTGAATCTGAATTAACAAAGCTAGTAGCGTTTGCCCAGTCGCCTCTTGACCTAAAAAAATACTGGGACCTGACCCTATGCACAAAATGCTCCATCTGCTATTCGGCATGTCCAGCAGCAATAGATGAAAGATTTCTTGGCCCCTCAACTTTGACGGCAAACTACCGATTTATTTTAGACTCCAGAGATGAAGGATTAGAGGAGCGTTTGAAACCTACCGCAGACAATATTTGGCTATGCACTTCCTGTAACAGTTGCACGCTTTTCTGTCCCAAACTTGTTGACTGCTCAAATGCCATAGTAGACGAGCGAGGGTTAGTTGTTGAGTCAGGAATAATACCAAGAACAGTTAAAGATGTTCTTGAAAGCGTTTTTAAATACCATAATCCTATGGGAACACATCAAAGCAAAAGAATGGAATGGGCTAAAGAATTAAATGTTAAAACCTTCCCTGAAGTGACAAGAGCGGACATCCTATACTTTGTTTGTTGTTCAACAGCTTTTGACATTAGAAACCAAGAAATAGCAAAGGCCATGGCAGAAATATTCAACAGAATGGACGTCAACTATGCTACTTTAGGTATGGAAGAATGGTGCTGTGGAGACCATATTTTGAGAATGGGAGAAAAAGGACTTTTCGAAGAACTTGCCACCCACAACATTGAAATGTTTAAGAAAATCGACGTGAAGAAAATAGTCACTCTTTCACCTCATTGTTACAACACGTTCAAGAACGATAAACCCTATTCAGATGAAAGCCTAAATGTTCAACATTACACGCAATTTTTGGCTGAAGCCATACAAGCAGGCAAAGTTAAGCCATCAAAAACCTTGAAAAGAAGGATCGCCTACCATGACCCATGCTTCCTAGGAAAACGCAACGAAATCTACGAAGAACCAAGACAAATTTTACAGGCTATAAACGGTGTAGAACTTGTAGAAATGAAACGAACTAAGCATAGCAGTTTCTGTTGTGGTGGAGGAGCTGGAAGAGTCTGGACAGAAGAAGCCCAGCCGGAAAAAAGGCCTTGCGTCGAGAGAGCTAAAGAAGCGTTGGAGCTTGGCGTTGACATTATAGCTGTAGCCTGTCCCTTCTGTGTGACAACTTTAGAAGATGCCATTAAAGTTTTAGATGTGGAGAACAAAATCGCTGTGAAAGAGATTCTTGAAGTCTTCAGAGAAGCCTTCTAACACCTTCCTTCACTTTTATTTATACAAACTGCAAACCTTTGTTACTCAATGTAAATAAACATCGAAGCACTGGCATTATTAGAACAGATCGTTGAAGATAGATACCTTAATATATTTATCTCATAAAGGTATTAACTCTCACTAAAATAGGTTAAGTGTGGAGGAAATTTGATTGTACGGCTATGCTGGCAGAATACTTCACATAGATTTAACAACAGGAAAAACTTATACCGAGCCGCTAAACGAAGAATACGCTAAAAAATACATTGGAGGAATAGGTCTAGGTATACGTTTATGGCTTGACCATTCAAAACCAGGAGTAGACCCTTTCAGCCCAGAAAATCCCCTTATACTAACCACAGGACCTATCTCTGGAACAGTCTGGCCGACAGGCGGAAATGGACACGCCTTCGTCTCCAAATCCCCCCAAAGCTACGGTGTAGGAGAAGCCAAATCGCATGGTTCCTTTGGAACAGAACTAAAAAGGGCAGGCTACGATGCAGTGATATTCAAAGGCAAAGCAGAAAGACCAGTTTACGTTTGGATAGACGACGATTCCGTTCAAATTCTAGATGCCTCTCATCTTATGGGGAAATCTCCTGCTGAAACAGAAGATGCGATAAGGGAAGAATTAGGCGATTATTACATTCGTGTTGCAGCTATAGGTCCAGCAGGAGAAAAACTCGTCAGAATAGCATGCATAATAAACGACAAAACAAGAGCAGCTGGGAGAACAGGACTAGGTGCGGTTATGGGTTCAAAGAACTTGAAGGCAATCGCTGTCCGGGGAACGCGGGACATAGAAGTTGCAAAAACAGAAGAATTTATGGAATTTGTAAAAGAGTTTCACGAAAGAATGAAAGGCCCAGCCACCAAGAAATACAGAACACTAGGCACTCCTGAAAATGTTCTTGTCCACAACTCGTTGCACTGTATGCCTACAAGAAACTACAACAACGCACATTTTGAAGGAGCTGAAAAAGTAAGCGGCGAATCCCTCAACGAAAGATTCGTCGCCAAAATCATAGGATGCAGCTCCTGCGCCATGAGATGCGAGCATATATGCGTAGTAGCTGAGGGCCCATACAAGGGCACCATGACAAGAATGGAATACGAGCCCCTCTGGGCCATGGGACCATACTGCGGAGTAGACCGCCTCGACGCCATAATAAAAGGAATGGATCTTTGCAATTATTATGGTATGGACTCAATCAGCGCAGGAGTGATCGTAGGCTTCGCCATGGACTGCTATGAAAACGGAATAATAACAGACAAAGACACCGATGGAATTGAAGCGCGATTCGGGAACCATGAAGCCCTAGTTCAACTACTTGAAAAAATGGGTAAAAGAGAAGGAATAGGCGACATTCTCGCAGAAGGAGTAAAAATTGCTGGAGAAAAAATAGGAAAAGGCGCAGAAAAACTAGCCCAACATATAAAAGGAGTAGAAGTTACAGGATACGACCTTCGCTGCCTCAAAACCGCTGCATTAGGTTTTGCAGTTTCCTTCCGGGGAGCAGACCACAACCGCCATGGAGCCTATGCTTTTGATGTTAAAGGAAAAGTTAACCGCCTAGTCGTCGAAAAAGGCAGAGGAAAAATGGTCAAAGACATGGAAGACCTTTACACTGTTATTGACTCACTCATAGTCTGCAAATTCTCTAGAGGAACCTACTACAAAGGAATAGAAGACATGGCAAGACTCTACACCTTGGTCACAGGTATAAAAATGACACCAGAAGAGCTGCAGAGAAGCGGCGAAAGAATAAACAACGTCGCAAGAATATTCAACATTCGAGAAGGTTTAGGTAGAAAAGACGACACGCTTCCGTGGAAAGTTATGAATCAACCCATAACAGACGAAGGCCCAGCAAAAGGAGCCTACGTAAGCCAGAAAGAACTTGACTTACTATTGGATGATTACTATGAAGCCCGAGGCTGGACTAAAGAAGGTATACCAACAATTGAAAAGCTCAAAGAACTAGCCATGGACGACCTGATCCCTATAGTCGAGCAGAAACTCGAGAAAACAAAAACACCGGAGGAATAATCGATGGTTAAAATTCATGAAAGAAAATTTGTCACAGCTGATCCAGACAAATGTGTAGGATGTCAAGTCTGCGAATTTATATGCTCCTTCACAAAGGAAAACTCTTTTAATCCCCTAAAATCCAGAATACGCGTTGTAAGATTAAATCCACTAGTGAACGTCTCCCTAAGTTGCAGACTTTGCGAAGATCCCCCCTGTGTAGCGGCATGCCCAAGAGACGCCTTAACCCAATCGGAAGAAAACGGCACAATACTTGTTGACGAAGATAAATGCAATGGTTGTGGATGGTGCATTGAAGCATGCGACTACGGAGCCATCATGATACACCCAGAAAAGAAAGTTGTTTTCGTGTGCGACCTCTGCAAAGAACAAGGGGAACCCCAATGTGTTAAATGGTGCCCAGAAGAAGCTCTAGATCTAGTCACAAGTGATGTTCTAGCCCAGAAGGCAAGGATTGCAGCTACAAAGAAACTCTTCCAAGAAGCCTTAAAGAGTACTACAGCAACTTCCTAATTTTCTTTAATTTTAACTCTCCAATTTTTATCCAGAAAGAAGCCTCAACAAAAAATTAGCAATTTTTCTTGCAGCATCATTGACCTCAGAAGTTAATCCTTCTCCAAAATCCGTATTTTTTGGCTCTATAAGCAATAGAGCAATCTTTGTTTTGATCATCTGAGAAAGGTAGTCGCAAAAAACTCTTAATGGAAGCATGTGTGTCGTGTATGCCGAAAAAAATTCTAGGTCTTCAGATTTGACAAGTTTTGCTTCTCCAGGTTTTTGTCCAAGAATTGCAGCGTCTATCAGAAGAACATGAGTTGGGTTAAAATCTATTATTTGATGGAGAAAACTTTCTGGAACAGTTTCACATTCAATTAGATAAATATTGTCAGATACTTTTCCCTTTAAATTTTGAACAATTTTGATACCAACAAAATCATCTCTTCTTATAGGATTTCCAATGCCAGCAACAACAATTTTTTTAGCATCCGAAAGCCAGATTTCCAATTCTTTTCGAAAGCCAGATTTCTCGTTATTCATTAGGAGAATTCTCCAAACTACTAACTTTAGAAAGAAAATGTTTGTAAGGGAATAAGAGTTTCTGCTTTTAACTAATCAATTGGTCCTCAATTTCTCTAGGAGCTTTACAGGTTTCACCCTAAGCGTGTTCAAAGCAAGTTCTTCAGGAGAAAATCCCATAGCCAAACCTAATAATTGAGGATAGTGTAGTACTGGCATTTCAAATTTTTCATTAAAAGTTTTTTCTATTCGAGGCTGATTTAAGTCAAACATCAAATGGCAGAAAGGACAAACCGTTATCATCGCCTCAGCTTTTGCAACCCTCATATGATCAAGTTTTTCCCTAGCCATTTCAAAAGGAACTTCTTCGTTAACACCAATTATAGGGTTGCCACAACATCTAGCTTCATCCTGATAATCTACGCATTCAGCACCAGTAAGTTTTATGAGATCTTTAAGCATCTTCGGATTTTCTGGATCATCTCCATGTTCCACAAATTTTGTTGGACGAACCAAATGGCACCCAGAATGCTGGGCAACATACAGGTTGGTCAGGGGCCTCTTAACAGCGTTTTTTATTTTTTCAAACCTCACATCCTCTGCTAACACGTGAACAAGATGTTTAACTTCTGTTGTTCCTTTAAACTCCATATTAATCTCTTTTAAATATCCGTTTATTTTCTCTCTCAATTCTTTGTCTTCCTTAAGCATTTTATTTGTCTCGTTTAAACTACAAAAACAGCCATTACAGAGAGCTAGAATCTCTAGACCTTGCTTTTCTGCTACACAGAGATTTCGTGCAGCTAATGTTAACATTAGATCATGGTTCACCGAATCCATAGGATATCCGCAGCAGTTAAACTCTGGCATTTCAACTACGTCTACACCAAGTTTGGCAAGAACCTTTCTTGTAGAAATTTCATAACTTGAAAGACGATAAGGAATGACGCACCCTAAAAATAGCAAATATTTTGTTTCTGACATCTCAGCTTTCCACCTTCTCAAAAGTTTCTACACCTTTAAGCAAATTCGAAGAACCAGTAATCTGAAAAATCTTTTCAATATCTTCTAAATTGGGTTTTGGCAATGGTGGAAGTCCTAATCCTGCCCGCTTTTTATGATGCATCTCTCTAATCTCATATACATAGCCTCCTTTTAACAGATTGGAGGCAAGTACCGTGTAAACAAGAGGAATAACCTTATTCTCTTTCACAGTAAGATTTCTTAACACTCTAACAATGCCAGCTATCTCCACGTTTTGGGGGCAATGATCGACGCAAGTGAAGCAGTTAGAACAAAGCCACAAAGCCTTATCTGACAGGAGTCTATCTTTTAATCCAAACTGCACCATTCTTGCTATTCTTCTAGGTCTGTAGAACTCGCTGAATCTTGCTATTGGACAGTCAGCAGTGCATGTGCCACACTGGAAGCACAGCATGACTTTCTCGGCACCATGCATCTTGCTCATTTTATACTTAAACTTTGGATCCACTTCTTTGGCTTTGATAACATTTGAAACTTTCTCTTGAACCTCACTCATAGGCTCATTCCCCACATAATTTCCTTTTATGTTTCCAGATAGAAGTCTGATTAGTATTACAAGTAATTAAATAACGTTATGGTTAGCGTAAAGACTAAAAATGTTTCATTTTAAAATTTTAATTACGCCTAAAAGAAAAAGGTTTGTGTATAAAGAGGGAAAATTAAACGATTTTCTGGAGTAGTTTATCTGTTTTTATCTTATGTGACTCTAGAGCAAGCTCTTTTGGTTCTATTCCTAAGGCTAGTGCAAGAAGCTCTGCATAGTGAAGCACGGGCATATCATATTCTTCTTTAAACTTTGCCCTTATCTGAAGCTGTCCCATGTCTAAAGCTACGAAACAGAAAGGACATAGTGTAGAAATGCAATCAGCCCCAGCTTTCTTAGCATTAACGATTTTCTCTTTTGCAATCTGTAAAGCAAGATCGTCAGCATATCCTCTTAAAAGACCGCCGCAACATTTCAGTTTATTTCGGTACCATATGCTTTCGCTTCCCAAAGCTTCAATTAAATCATCAAATATTCGAGGACGTTCAGGATCGTCAAACCTCAAAAGTTTACTTGGTCTAAGAAGATGGCAACCAGAGAAAGCCGCTATTTTCAAATTGTTCAAAGGATTGGTTACTTGGCTTTTCACCTGTTCTAAACCTACATCCTTCATTAAGACTTGCAGATAATGCTTTACTTCCTTGGAGCCTTTGAACTCTTTTCCAGCATTGGACAATATTTTGTTTATTCTTTCTCGTAGTTCGTTGTTTTCTTTTAACATAGTATTAGCCATTGCAAGGGATTCAAAGCAGCCTGTACATAGCGTAACAATGTTTAAGTCGGCTTCTTCGGCAAGACAAATGTTGTAGGCTGCAATCGCTAAGCTTGTTTCTAAGTCTATGGACTGCAATGGTGGAGGGGCACAGCAGGTCATATTATCCAAGTCAACTAGGTCTATTCCCAACTTTGGTAGTGCTTTTCTAGCTGATAATTCGTAGTGGGGTTGACGTGCGGGAATTGTACATCCTAAAAACAATGCGTAACTTGTCATTGAGCCTCACCTTTTTTGAATTGAATCTTGGAGAAGCTGGTTGCTTGAAGAATTTTTCTCAACGCATCCATGTTTGCTGGCTTAATTGGCGGCAAGCCATATTCTTCTCTCTTCTTTTCCGCAAATTTGGAAACAGGGACTATACGTCCCTCATTAGATATTCCTTCAGCAAATGCTACGTATATGTCAGGAACATTGCCCTCTTGAATAGCTATGTTCCTTAAAGTGTAAATTACATCAGCTATCTCCACTTCTTGTGGGCAACGCTCCTGACAATTGTAACATGAGCAACACAGCCAAATGGTGTCTCCAGCTACAATCTCTTTTCTTGCACCGAGAAGAGACAGTTTAATTATTTCTCTAGGATTATATTTATCAGTGACTTTAGCTACTGGACAGCTACTTGCACAGGTTCCACATTGGTAACAGAAAGCTATTGTTTCTCCACCTAATCTATGTCTAATTTCATCAGAGAACTTCGAAGATACTGATTTTTCTTCATAGGTCATGATTATTTTGCCTCCTTTTAGGATGAAATCAGCTGTAATAATCCCAGTTTTTCTATCCTCTCAGTCATCTTCCTTGCTGTCTCGGCGAACTTGTCTCCTTCGATGTAAACCATGTTGAACATTTCCAAGCGTTCAGGCTCTATTCCATATTCTTTCAGCAAGATTTTAGCTAGATCAACTTTTCTTTTGGCTTTCTCGCTACCAACTTCGTAGTGACAACCGTCAGGTTTACATCCTATAACCATTACTCCCTGAGCCCCTGTCTTGAAGGCCTCGAAGATTTGTTGAACTTGTAATAGTCCGGCACAGGGAACTTTTAGCACCCGTATATTGGCTGGATATTGCATCATTGCCATACCCGAAGAATCTACTGCAGCATTGCCACATTCAGAACAGCTTATTGCCAGAATCAGAGGTTTAGATGTTCCATTTACAGACAATAAAGCTTTCATTTGAGCTGAGATTTGATTTGGTCTTAGATGTCGAAGTTCAATAGCGCCAACGGGACACGTGCCTACACAGACGCCGCATCCTTCACATAAAAGATCCGACACTTGAGCAACAAAGTGCCCTTCGTCTTTAGGTACAAGGGTTATAGCACCATAGGGGCACGTTACTGGACAGAATTCACAGTCTCCACAGTAATCTTCATTTACCACAGCAGTTTTCTGGTATTTAGTAATCTTACCTTTAGTAAGGAATTTTGCAGTTTTTACAGCTGCTGAGTGAGCATGCAGGGAGGTTGTCGGTGCATCTTTGGGGAAAGTTGCGCCTCCGCAAAGGAATATTCCCCTTCGTTTTGTCTCGGTAGGTCTGAGTTTTGGGTTGTATTCTTTAAAGAAACCGTCCTGGTCAAGCTCTAAACCTAAGATTTCAGCGAGCTCTTTTGTCCCTTCAGCAGGCACCATAGCTGGAGCTAATACCACTAAATCAGCTTTTAATTCCAAGAGCCTTCCTAACAGTTCGTCTTCAACATCAACTGTTAGAACCTTTTCCTCGGGATCATGGGAAATCTCGGCAGGTCTTCCTTTCACAAAGTTTATTCCCATCTCTCTAGCTTTCTCATAATAGTATTCATGTTCTCTTCCAGTTGCCCTTATGTCAATATAGCATATCGTTATGTCAGTTTCTGGAAAAGCCTCTTTGATAAGAGTGGCATGTTTAAGTGATATCATGCAGCAGATGCTGGAACAGTAAGGATTCCAACGTCTATCCCGTGAACCGACACATTGAACAAATACTATTCTTTTAGCAGGCTTACGATCAGAAGGTCTAATTATTTCCCCATTAGTAGGCCCAAAACCATCAATCATTCTAGCCAGTTCTAGATGAGTTATTACATCAGGATACTCGCCATAATGATACTCTTTTATAACGCTTGGGTCGTATTCTTTAAAGCCTGTGGCAACGATTATGCTTCCCACATCAAGAGTTATCTGCTCAGTTTTTTGGTTTAATTCAATGGCGTTAGTGGGACAAACCTCAACACATTTAGCGCATTCATTGAATTTGCAAGTTTCTGCATCAATAACGTATACAGGTGGATAAACTAGCGGCGTATTTATATAGATGGCTTTTCGTGTTTTTAGCTTTGCATTGTATTCATCAGGTACTTCGATGGGACAAACGGTAGTGCATAAATCGCATCCCACACACTTCTTTTCATTAACATACCTTGGTTTTTTCTCTATAGTAACCTTGTAGTTTCCAGGAACCCCTTCAACCTTAACAACCTTAGAGTTTGTCAGTATGTTAATATTTGGAATTTCAGAGAAACCTGAACGGTAAACACATTTCCGTGATGTGTTAGTAACTGTCTTGAGATCTGAAGTTGGGGATTGTATGCATATTGCACAGTCGTCTGTGGGGAAAAATCGAACTGCACGAGCGGCTAATCCCCCTAGGAAAGACTCTTTCTCCACTAAGTGAACCTCAAAACCCATGTCAGCTAAGTCTTCAGCTGTCTGCATTCCAGCAATTCCACCGCCTATGACAAGGACGGATTTTAAGGTTGGAAACTCCAGTTTCTCTATAGGCTCAAGAAGTTTAACACGCTCTATAGAAGCAAGAATCATAGCTTTGGCTTTTTCAGTGGCCTCTGATGGTGCATCTCTATGGGGCCAGGCACAATGATCTTTCAAGTCAACAACATCAACTAGACTGGCATTAAGCCCAGCTTCTTCAACAGCTTTAGTTATCGTTATTTCACTTATTTTTGAAACACTTTCTGCAACAACTACTCTGTTTACTTTTCCAGTTTTAATAGAATCAACAATTGTTTGTAGTCCTTGGCCTCGCCAGAATTCGCTGCCTCTCGCTACATATGTTACTCCAGAAACGTTTTTCACAAAATCGATTATAGCGTCAAAGTCCAAAATTTTGGATAATTGTTTTCCACAATCAGAAAGGAAAACTCCAACTTTAACTTCGCTCATTTCTCATTTTCACCTTCTTAAAGTCTTCAACAATCTTTTTTGGCTGTCATAGATTTCCACTTCTAAAGGCATTTCTCCCACAGCAAAATGAGTTGCGCAAGCAAAGCATGGGTCATATGCTCTAAAGGCCATTTCCACCTTGTTCAATATTCCATCTGTTACCTGACCATTACGGATTAGGCCTTTTGCTGCATTCTTTATCGACATACAAATCCCAGGCACGTTGTGAGTAGTAGCTACTATCAAATTGACCTTTTTAGCTAATGCGTTCTCGTCTAGCTGATAATGATGTATCAGGGTTCCTCTAGCCGCTTCTACTATACCAACACCTTCTCCAGGTTCTCCAGGTTTGTTTTTAATGTCTTTACTTGTTATATCAGGGTCTGTTATTAGTTCGAGAGCCCTTTCAGTAGCATACAGAAGCTCTATGAGTCTAGCCCAGTGATAAGCTAACGTATTATGAACAGGCTTTCCGCCAAGAGTATTGTACATTCGTTCATATTCTGCCTGTGCCAATGGAGTTGCCGTACCATCAGCAGCATTTAATCTCCCAAGAGGCCCAACACGATAGACACCATTTTCTACACCATCCACCAAACCTTTCCATCCAACTTTCTTTAAATATGGCATTTTCACATATGTCCAAGGTTCCACATGCTCTTCGATGATATCTAAGTACTCTTCGGGAGAGAACTTGACGAACTCCCTTCCTTCAGGATCTACAACTCTGACATCACCGTCGTAGAAGTTTACTTTGTTATTTTTGTCTACCGTTCCCATGTAGTAGGTTTTAAGTGTGTAGGGCTCGCTTTTTATGAGGTTCACATAGTCTGTGTTTTTGAGCACTATATCGTCGAAAAGTTTAAGGGAAAATTTAGCGAATTCAACACAGCTTCTCACCATTTTCTCAATTTCCTGTCTTTCTTCTTCATTTAGACCTTTGGCAACTCCGCCTGGTATACACGCGCTTACTGGATGCGTGGCCTTGCCGCCTAGAATTTCCGTTATCTTTTGCCCATAGGCTCTATGTTTTATAACTTCCTTACCTATTTCGAGACCAGCTTTCTCTATAACTCCCAAAATATTTCTTTTGGCCGGAGGAGCATCAGGGCCTACGACGAAGTCAGGTCCACCAAGATAGTAGAAGTGTAATGTGTGGTCATAGATGAAGTAGCCGCAGTACATGAGTTCCCTAAGCTTTTTGGCCGTCTCTGGTGGTTCCACGTTAAAAGCAGCATCAAGGGCTTTGGCACCTGCCATGTGGTGGGCTACCGGGCAGACTCCGCAGATTCTAGTTGTGATGATCGGCAAGTCTTCAGCTCTTCTTCCCTCACAGAACTTTTCGAAACCTCTGAGTTCTGGTACTTGGAAGTAGGCCTCTTCAACGTTTCCTTCGTCGTTAAGGAATATTGTTATTTTTCCGTGACCTTCAAGCCTTGTTATCGGATTTATAACTATCTCTCTCATTTCATTATCCTCCTTCGTAAAATCGAGTTTGCAAGAGAATATTTGTAGAAGGTTCCCACAGGGTCAACAATCTGTTCAATAACTTTCGAGTCTGCGACAATGGATGCAAAAGCGCTCATCATTGCAGCACCTTGGTCTGTTACTTTAGGAGCAGGTCCACCGCATCCTGTACACGGTATATTCGCGTTCAAGCATTGGGCACTACATCCGCCTCTTGTTGCGGGTCCCATGCATATGACTCCTTGGTCGAGAAAGCATGTCTTGAAGTCATCTTCTATCTCGTATATTCTTTTTATCTGGGTTATTTTTCTGTCTTTTTTCTCTCTTGGACATTCGTCGCATACGGATTTATTTAGTAGTAAGCTGGAGCCTTTTGGAGGCAGTTTACCGCTTAAAATTGCATCAAAAGCTTCAATTACTCGAGGAACGGGAGGTGGGCAACCTGAAATGAAATAATCTACATCCACAGTTTGGGCTAAGGTTTTTACAGTATCATAGAATTCTGGAAGCTCAAGCTTTCCTTCCTTCACTTTAAAGTGTGTTTGAGGTGTCACCGCTTCAGGGTTTTTTGTTGAGGGCGTTTCTAGATATGCTCTTTCAAAAATTTTTTCTTTATTCCAAAGATTCCCTAAGCCTATCACGCAACCGTCGCATGCACATGAGCCAAAAGCCACGAGAACTTTTGATTTTTGTCTTAAAAGCTTGGCCATATGCTCGTTTTCTTCTGTTCTTATGGCACCGTTGAAAAGACAAACATCTATATACTTGTCTGGCATGGCTTCAACGTCCTTGTATTTGATGTCTAATGCTACAGGCCAGAAGACTAAGTCTGCTTTTGCTACTACGTCTAGGATTTTTTCGTTTATGTCCAAAACAGCTATTTCACAGCCACCACAGCTTGCAGCCCAGTATAAGGCAACTTTCAGTTTCTCCATTCTACCACCATTTTTAATTTGTGTTTTTAATGAAAGAATAGATAATTGCAGTTTCTGTAATTTAAATTTAGCCATTAATACATAGAAAACAGATTGCACAATGAACTATGTTTATGTTTGAGTAAATAATTGAGTAAGAGAATCTTACGGGCATATTCAAAAGCTTCGGTTTCGAAATTCCTCGTATCTAAGATCCAAGTCTTTCTCCTTTTCTTAAATTTGAAACTTGTATTAATATTCCAAGATTAACTATTCTTGCCCATTAAATATTCATGAATAGCCCTAGCAGCTTTTTTGCCAGCGCCCATGGCGCTAATAACTGTAGCCTCACCTGTTACAATGTCACCGCCAGCATAAACTCCTTCGAGGCTTGTCTTACCTTTCTCGTCTGCTAATATAGTGCCCCAACGTGTAACCTTCAATCCTTCTGTTGTCCGTTGAATTATGGGATTGGGTGTTCGACCAATAGCAACAATAACAGTGTCTACATCCATAAGAAATTCTGAACCTTTAATCGGAATAGGTCTACGTCTTCCTGACTCGTCTGGAGGGCCAAGCTCCATGCAAATGCACTCCATTTGTTTAACCCAGCCTTTATCATCGCCAATGAATCGGGTGGGGTTAGCTAGAAACTTGCAAATTATACCTTCTTCTTCAGCGTTTTCTATTTCCTCTCTGCGTGCTGGCATCTCTTCCCTTGAACGTCTATAAACAATACAGACTTCTTCAGCACCCAGACGAAGAGCTGAACGCGCCGAGTCCATAGCCACGTTGCCTCCTCCAATAACCGCCACGTGCCTACCTATTCTTATGGGCGTATCATACTCGGGAAAGGCATAAGACTTCATAAGGTTAACCCTTATCAAAAACTCGTTTGCAGAATAAATCCCACCAAGATTCTCACCAGGTATCCCCATAAAACGCGGCAAACCGGCACCTGTGCCAATAAAAACAGCATCAAAGCCCTCATCCTTAAGTAACTCAGGAATCGTGTAGATTCTTCCAATCAAATAACCGAGACGAAGCTCAACGCCCAACTTCTGAATGTAGTCGACCTCTGCTTGTACGATGCTTTTCGGCAAACGAAATTCGGGAATCCCGTAAACCAAAACTCCACCAGGACTGTGCAAAGCCTCGAAAATCACAACTTTATGTCCAAGCTTAGCTAAGTCAGCCGCTGCTGTCAACCCAGCTGGACCTGCACCAATAATAGCTACTTTTTTCCCAGTAGGAGGAGCCAGTTTAGGAATTGCGACGCCTTTTGCCCGCTCCCAGTCAGCCACAAATCGTTCCAACCTACCAATGCTTACAGGGTCACCAACTTTCCCCAGAACACAGAATTTTTGACATTGTCCTTCCTGCGGACACACACGCCCGCAAATCGCTGGTAAACTGTTCTTCTCCTTAATCTTCTTCACTGCTTCGTCAAACTTCCCCTCTTTAATAAGACGAATGAAAGCTGGAATATCAATTTCCACAGGACAACCCTGCACACATTGGGGTTTTGGACATTGTAAACAACGGTTTGCCTCTTCAATAGCCTGCTTCTCTGTATAGCCCAAAGCAACCTCGTTAAAGTTTCGCCTACGAACTTCAGGTCTCTGCTTAGGCATAGGCACGACTTCTTTCTTAATTTTCGGTTTACTTTCTGCCATCCCTGCAACCTCCAAGCTGCTCCCATAAAAGAGAACTTAATCTTTCTTCCGGAAGAAACAGTCTCTGCCTCTTTATCAGCTGATCAAAATCCACCTTGTGACCGTCAAACTCTGGGCCATCTACACATGCAAATTTCGTTTCTCCACCTACGTTAACTCTGCATACGCCACACATCCCCATCCCATCAACCATTATAGGCATCAAAGTTACAATAGTAGGTATGCCGAAAGACTTTGTAATTTCGCAGACGTTTTGCATCATTACAACGGGCCCCATAGTAATGCATCGATCAACTTTTTCCTTTTCCAAAACTTCTTTCAAAAAGCCTAGACCCTTATAGCCTTTAGAACCATCGTCAGTGGCCACATAAAAATTGTGGCTTAAAGCCCGCATTTCCTCTTCAAAAAACAGCAGTTCTTTTATTCTCGCCCCAATAATTGTTATGATTGTGTTCCCTGCATTTCTAAGGGCTTTAATTTGCAAAAGCATAGGGGCTATCATAACCCCGCCAGCTACACATAAAACTTTTCCAAAATTTCTTATTTCGGAAGGAGTACCTAAAGGACCCGTTATGCTTAGTATAGAATCTCCTTCATTTAAAAGTCCAAGCTGCTTTGTAGTTTTACCAACCTCGTTAAACACAAATGTTATGGTTCCCTTTTCAGCGTTGTATCCAGCTATTGTTAAGGGGATACGTTCGCCCTTTTCGCTTACGATAAGTATTATAAACTGCCCCGGTTTAGCTTTTTTTGCTATTTCTGGAGCGTGAACCTCGAAAAGTTTGATTTTTGGAGCTAGCTCTTTTTTAGTTACAATTTTATACACGAGCTTTCGCCTCCATCTCCTCAAGCTTTAAAGGCGGGAGAGCAGCTATTTTCTTTAAAAATTCGTCAAGTTTTTCATTAAACTCTCCTACACATCTGGGGGAAACCATGAAAACTTCAAAGCGATCAAACAGATTTTTTTTCTTTAAAACGTCTCTAAGCACAGTTACATTTCTTTCAGCAATTTCTCTGCCCTCTTGCAGTTTACAATCATCTTCTGAACACACAACGGCTAAAACACCGTCAAAACCACTATATAAGGCCTCAACAACATGCACGGGGTCAAGAGCCTTAAAACATGGAATTTCCATCGCTACAGCACCTTTCTTGAATAAGAAGCACTCTGGATCGTCTAAAGCAGAAAATTCTGACCATTGACAACAGAAAACTAATATTGCAGGAAACTTTCCCTCAGCCTTAAGCTTTTTAACAGCCTCCCCATAAAGCCATATTTTTTTGCTAATAGTTTCAAACTCAAAATCTTTAACCTGAATTGCCATATGTGGACAAACTAACGCGCATGCCCCACAGCCCATACATGCCTCTTGAACTATCTTCGGAGTTGCAAATTCCTCTGCTTCTATAGCACCATAAGGGCATATAAAAACACACTTGTCGCAACCCACACATTTCTCGGTGTCATAGATGACCTTATGAGAATACTTTATCACTTTCAAAACATCTTGGTCATATCCCAGTTCTTCAAGCACCATTCTACTGAGCATAAGTCTTCTAGCATTGATTTTTGTGCCTTCTTTAAATCTGCAAAAATCATCCTCACATTGAATAGAAACAATGTTTTTAATTCCTGATTTTAGCACATGAAAGATAAACTCTGTTGGAACACGCCCAGAACATGGTAAACGCAATGGAATATAATTTTTCAGCTTTAAACCTTGACCTTCCAAAATTTCTTCAACTTCACATGTCGCTGGAGAGTTCCCTCTACACATCAAAACAAGCGTGTCGCTTCCATTCTTCTCACGCATACAAGTTACATAGTTGATCAGACTTTCATAGTCGTAATACACAATTTCTATGGCAAAAGAGGGACATGCACTATAACATATTCCACAGACCTGACACTTTTGGATGTCTATTTCTACCTCATCTGTTTCTGGATCGCGTTTTACAGCTTCAAAAGGACACACAGAATAGCAAACAGAACATTTACTGCAATAATCTTGGTTAATTTTAACTGCAGCACCGTATGATTTACTCATTGACATTTCTCCAAAGACGCTTTAACAGCAAGACTATCTTTGCTAGATAGAAGTATTTTGAAAGGTAGATCCCAAAATATAATACTTTTGGGAAAGCTACTAAAGTTTGTAATAATAGGGTCTTCGAATGTAACCATAAGCTTCTAGAGCAGAAGTAATTCCCTGTCCCACCGCTGTTCCAACCTGCTTAACGGGATGGTTTGTAACATCACCCGCAGCGTAAACCCCAGCTATGTTAGTCCTTTGTCGAATATCAATTAGAATGAAACCTTTTTCATCCACTTTAACCCCCGCTTCTTTAGCTAATTGGCTGTTAGGATCCTCCCCTACCTGAACGAAAACACCGTCAATAGGTAGCTCAATGGTTTCTTCAGTTTTATTATTGTAAAGTATAGCTTTTCCAACAATTTTTTCGCCTTTAATCTCTTTTAATTCCATGTTCCACAAAATTTCCACGTTATCCTTTTCCTTAAGCGCTTTTACTAGTGCCGCCTCAGCGCGAAAAGTTTCTCTTCTATGAGCAATCTTAACTTCAGAGGCAAGCTCGGATACATATAGAGCCGTTATAACTGCAGAGTTTCCGCCGCCAACAACAAGAACCCGTTTTCCTTTGAATAAAGGACCATCACATATACCGCAATAACTCACTCCTCTGCCACGAAATTCTTTTTCCCCAGGAACTCCCAACTCCCTGTAATGAGAGCCAGACGCGATTATAACGGCTTTTGTTTCATAAGTGGCTCTGCTAGTTTTAACTAATTTTATTTCGCTTTTAAGATCTAAGCTTACTACTTTTTCAAATTCCTTGATAGTCACGCCTGCTTTTCGACAGTGCTTTGCCATCAACTGGGCTAGTTCCAGTCCCTTGATGCTTTCAAAACCAGGATAATTTTCGATTAAAGGAGCATCTGCTGTTGTCCCTCCAACCATTTTTTCTTCCAGAACCAATGTTTTCAGTCCACTCCTTGCAGCATAAATTCCAGCAGCTAACCCTGCTGCTCCAGCGCCTATGATTATCAAATCCCAATTTTCCATTTCAAATCGCACCAAACACCATTTTAGTTAAGGAGTTATTTATATGTAGAATTTTAAGAATTGGCAGATCTCCATTAGTTTTAGCATCTATTCAACTTCTGCGTTTCCGCAGCTTACTTATAAATGGTACAGATAGAAAAACGATCCTTTCAAAATTTTACTTTCAGATAAGGATGAATAAAAAGACTGCCTCTAAAGTGCAAGGGATAAGAGTTCCGCTATATCCATTATTTGAATTTTGCCTTCGTTTCCCGTTGTTTTTACTGCATCTTCAATTGTTAGGAGACAGAAGGGACACGCCACTGCTAAAATTTCTGCACCTGCAGCAACAGCATCTATTACACGTGTTTCAGACAACCTCGAACCTGGAATGTCAACCCACATTCTCCCACCACCACCTTCACAGCAGAGACTTCGAGCTCTCGAACGGTCAAATTCTAAAAGTTCTGCTCCAGGAATGCTTTCGATGATTTTTCGAGGTTCCTCGTAAATGCCGTTTTGTTTGCCCAAAAAGCATGGATCGTGATAGATAATCTTCTTGTTTACTTCTTTTGTGAGCGACAATTTACCCTCATCAATCAATTTAGCGAGAAATTGCGTGTGATGTTGCGGTTCAAAATTGGTTTGGTTGTAGCGATTTTTGAAGGCGTGAAAGCCGTGGGGACAGCTTGTTACAAGCTGTTTAATGTTGTATTTGTTAAAGATTTTCATGTTTTCCTCTACAAGAAATTCAAAAAGCCCTTTCTCACCCATTCCATAAACTTCGCTTCCACAACAGTTCTCTTCATCGCCTAAAACACCAAAGTTTATCTCTGCTTTTTCAAAACATTTAACAAGATCTTGGGCTACGCTTTGGATTCGGGGATCATAAGCGGAAGTGCAACCAACATAATAGAGCATTTCAGCCCCTTGCGAGATATGTTTGACATTCAGGTTTTGACTCCACTCCGAGCGCTTACTGCGTATTCTCGCCCAAGGATTACCATTCTTAAAAATACTCTCCAAAGCATCACGGATTGTAGGAGCAATCTGTCCGCCCTCAACTGCCATACTGCGAATGTCTATTAGAAATTCGTAGGGATCTAAATCTTTGGGACAGCGAATACCACAAGTTGAGCATGTGGTGCAACTCCACAACTCATTTTCAGGATGAATTGTTAACCTACCAAGTGCTGCCACTTCCCGCATATACCTTCTAATATTTAGATTAGCCTTTTTTGCTACAGGACAGCTTCCAGTGCACATCCCACATTGGATGCATTCAAGGAGTTTATGCTTTTGAACGAGCTCTTGGGCGTTCATTTTCCATCACATTTGCTGAAAATTGGGAGTAAGATTTTTAATAAGTGTTTTCCCCTCTATGAGACAAAATATACCATGCAATACGGAGATTGCTTGGAATGGAAAAGGGAACTCCTAGAATTGGCATATTTGTATGTGAGTGCGGTGGAAACATAGGCGATGTGATTGACGTTAAATCCGTTTTAGACGCCGTCAAAAACTGGGAAGATGTTGTCATTGCAAAATATCATAAATATCTATGCTCAAAGCCAGCCCAAGAAATGATTTTAGAAGCCATAAAAAAGAACAATTTAGATAGAGTTGTGGTTGCAAGCTGCACGCCACGCATGCACCTAGCAACTTTTCAAAGCGTTCTAGAACGAGCGGGTTTAAACCCTTACATGCTTGAGTTCGTAAACATAAGAGAACAAAGTTCATGGGTTCACGGACCCCAACCTTCTGCTGAAGCCACCAAAAAGGCAATCAGCCTTATTAGAGGGGGATATGAAAGAAGCAAACTGCTTGAACCTTTAGAAACTATTAGCGAAAAGGGTTCACGAGAAATACTTATTATCGGGGGAGGAATCGCAGGAATTACTGCAGCTCTTCAGTTAGGTTATTTAGGTTATAAGATTCATTTGGTTGATCGAAAACCCAGCATTGGCGGAAACATGGCAAAACTGACAAAAGTTTTTCCAACCTTAGATTGCGCCCAATGTATCTTAACTCCTAGAATGGCAGAAGTTGGCAGGAATCCAAACGTGAACTTGCTTACATATGCTGAAGTACAAGAGGTTAGTGGACGACCAGGAAATTACTATGTTAAAGTTTTCATGAAACCTAGAGGTGTAGATGTCGAGAAATGTAGAAGTTGCGGCGTATGTGCAAAAGTTTGCCCCGTAACCATCCAAGACGAGTTTAATGAAGGATTATCAGAAAGAAAAGCAGCCTACATAGAGTTTCCTCAAGCGGTTCCCTCTGCTTACGTCATAGACTTCGACGCTTGCAACAAATGTAGAAAATGTGAACAGTATTGTCCAGCCAAAGCTATAAACATAGATGACAAAGGTAAAACTGTCGAACTACATGTAGGCGCCATAATTTTAGCTACGGGCTATCAACTTTTCGATGCTCGCCGCTTGGAGATGTACGGATATGACATCTACAAAGACGTTATAACTATGATGGAATTGGAGAGACTTACTTCGGCAAGCGGCCCTACGGGAGGATATGTTAAACGTTCTGATGGAAACGATGTACGGAAGATGGCGATTGTACTCTGCGCTGGGTCACGAGACATGAATTATATTCCTTACTGTAGCCGTATATGCTGCATGTATTCTTTAAAGCAAGCTTTTGTTCTTAAAAAAATGCTTGGAATAGATGTTACGATTTATTACATTGATATTAGGGCAACTGGAAAAGGTTATGAAGACCTTTATTGGCGAGATCAAGAGGCAGGCGTTGTTTTTATAAAGGGTAAGGTTGCTGAAATTTATAAGAATAATCAGAATGGTAAGCTTGTTGTTTTGGCTGAAGATACTCTTACAGGGGAAACTAGGGAAGACGAGTATGACATGGTAGCTTTAGCTACACCAATGGTTCCTCCTGTTGGGCTTAAAGAGCTTGCAGATAAAATGAAGGTAGCCATCGGAGAGGATGGTTTCATAACTGAGAAACATCCAAAACTTGACCCTGTGGATTCGCTTGTAACTGGAATTTTTGCTTGCGGTTGTACGCTGAGCCCGAAAGATGTACGTGACACAGTTTCTGACGCCTTGGGTGCTGCAGCTAAAGCAGCATTGTTCTTAAAAAGCGAGTATATCACCACAAGTCCAGAGAAAGCTTTTGTTATTGCAGATTTATGCGACGGATGTGAAGCATGCATCCCTATCTGTCCAGTAAACGCCATCTCCATGGTAGAGGGCAAAGCAAAAATTGATCCATTCCAATGTATAGGTTGCGGAGCTTGTATACCTATTTGTCCAAAAGGAGCTATCGATTTTAAGAATGCTACTACAAAACAAATTATCGCAAGCTTGAGGGGTGTTTTAGCTGACAAACAGCCCGATGAAGTACGAATTGTGGCCTTTGTAGATAAGAATGTAGGTTACACTGGTATGGACTTTTTAGGATTAGACCGTACTAATTATCCTGAAAATGTAAGAATTATCCCGGTGCCTTCAACGGCTATTCTAGGCTTAAAACACCTGCTTTATGCCTTTGCTTATGGTGCAGATGGTGTTTTGGTAATTGAGGGAAACGAAGACATTGATGAACACTTCACAAAAAAGAGAATGATTGAGTTTAGACAAGGACTGGCAAAGTATGGTGTAGAAACCATGAGAGTACGGTATAGCTATGTGCCCTTGCCTGTCTATAAAAAAGCTGCAGAACTGTTTACCATGTTTACAGAACGCATCAAAAAGTTTGGTCCATTTCCAGAAGAAAAAAGAAACAGCATTAAACAACAATTGCAAACTTGAGAATGCTTACCTAAACAACTTTTTCAAATTTTATTTTTGCAGCACCACATATTGGACACTTTTCAGGAGGTTCCCTTTCAACGGTGTAGCCACACACACTGCAAACGTAGTACTCTGTAGAACGCTGAGCTATAAAGTGATCAAGAGCCTTTTTGTAGAGTTTAGCATGTTGAGCCTCAACATCTCTAGCCTGGGAAAACACTAAGGCAGCAGCCTCTTCTCCGTCTTCTTCTGCTTGTTTTATCATTTCAGGATAGTATACTCCATTAACTGCTTTTTCTTTTTGAAATGCTCTTTCCAAATTTGTTTGAGTATCTGCAATCGCTTCAAGAAGTGCAAAGTGCCTTCGAGCGTGGATACTTTCAGCTTTAGCCACTGCTCTAAAAAGGTGAGCTATTTGAGGTAAATCCTCCTCTTCAGCTTTTTGAGCATACATCAAAAGCCTTTGATAAGCTTTTGCCTCTTCAACAAAGGCTTTATGTACGTTATTGGCAGTTTTTTCTTTCAACAAGCACCAACATTTATTCATGCTTCCATATCTTTATTATACTTTCTATAAGGTAATACAATAGAAGCTTGTTTTAGAACTCCATCGTGGAAGCAATAAAAGATATGTTTAGAATGCATATTTTCAAGCAAAAATTATATGAAAAAGAGGTAAGCAAGTTTCTTCACAAGATCTGAAAGAGGAGAAATGTCTTGAACATTATCGTTTGTGTTAAGCATGTTCCAGAAACCGCTGAAGCAGAGTTAAAAATTGATGCAAGTGGCAAAGGCATAGAAAAAACTGGTTTAGTTTATGATATCAACGAGTGGGATGACTATGCCTTAGAAGAAGCAGTGCGTATCAAAGAGAAAGTCGGTGGAACAGTCACAGCCATAACCGTAGGACCGTCAGATGCAGATTCTACTTTGCGCAAATGTCTAGCTAGGGGAGCCGATTCAGCTATACGTTTAACAGATCCAAAATTTGAAGGATCAGACGCTTATGCAATAGCAAAAATTTTGCACAGTGTCATAAAAAATATGCAATACGATTTAATATTGACTGGACTGCAGGCTGGAGATGATGGATACGCTGCAGTAAGCCAAATCTTAGCGGAAATGCTTGGAATACCTCACGCAACCATGGTTAAAAAACTTGAATTAGATAACGGCTCAGCAAAAGTGAACCGCGAACTGGAAGGTGGCCTAGAAGAAGTTTTAGAGATAAAATTACCTGCGTTATTTGCCGTTTCTACAGGAATAAACGAGCCTCGTTACGTTTCCATAATGGGGATTAGAAAAGCCATGCAAAAGGAAATCAAAGTTTTAGGCTTAGCAGACACAGGCTTAACAGAGGCTGATGTGGGTGAACAAGGCTCATGGCTAAAAATAGAGAAGCTCTATGTGCCGCCAGTCGAAAAACAAGCAGAACTCATTAAAGGATCTCCAGAAGAAGTTGCAGAGAAAATTGCTGAAATCCTGAAGGCAAGGGGGTTAATATAAAATGGTAGAAATATTTGTTTTAACCGAACATAGACAAGGACAAATTCGTGACATTACTTTCGAAATGCTTACAAAAGCCCACGAAATAGCTGGAAATACAAACGCAGAAACTACGGCCCTAATTCTCGGAAAAGACGTAAAAGATAAAGCTGCTGCCTTGACAGAATATGCTCAAAAAGTAATCTTAATCGAAGACCAAAAACTAGAAAATTTCAACTCTGAATTCTACCAGAAAGTACTTACTCAGCTAATAAAAGAACACAAACCCATCTTGACAATGATAGGCCATACAAGCTATGGCATAGAACTAACTCCACGATTAGCAGCAGCTCTAAACACACCCTTAGCGACAGATTGCATAGACGTAAACTTAGAGAATAAAACGCTGCATGTAACAAGGCAAATGTATGGCGGAAAGGTAAACGTTAATGCTGTTCTGACCCAGGCAGAAAGTTATATGGTGACTATACGTCAAGCAGCTTTCACAGCTCAAAAACCTCAGCCTCCAGTGAATGGTCAAATCATAGAAAAACCTTCGCCATTGACGGAAGAGCCGGCAACAAAACGGTTTGTACAATATGTTTTGCCACCACCAGGAGGAATAGACATAACTGCAGCGGAAAAATTGGTGTCTATAGGAAGAGGAATAAAAGATCAAGCCAACATGCCCATAATAGAAGAACTAGCTAATGCCATAGGTGCAGCAATAGGATGCTCTCGCCCCATAGTAGACAAAGGCTGGCTTCCAAACGATCGACAAGTAGGCAGCTCAGGAAAAACAGTTAAACCGAAACTCTATATAGCTATAGGCATAAGCGGCGCTTTCCAACATGTCCTAGGAATGAAAAACTCTGACCTTATAATAGCCATAAACAAAGATCCTAACGCGCCTATATTCAACTTTTCCGATTATGGCATTGTAGATGACCTATTTAAAATAGTGCCAGTGTTAAAAGACAAGATAAGTGAACTAAAGTCCTGAAAGAACCTTAAGGAGAAAAAATATGGAGTTCAAGCTAACGCCAGAACAGCTAGAAATCAAACGAGCTGCCAGAGAATTTGCAGAAAAGGAAATCACACCAGAACTTGCACTAGAATACGACCAGAAAGAAGAATTCCCTGTGGAACTATACAAAAAGGCAGCCAAGTTAGGCTTTACAAGCATGCGCATCCCTTGCGAATACGGCGGACAAGGTTATGGAGTCTTAGAAGACTGCATAGTAGTGGAAGAATTATGCCGCGTAGATCCAGGATTAGGCGTGGCCATATCCTTAGGAAATCTCATGGTTCCAGACGTTCTTTTAAAACATGGCACTGAGGAACAAAAACAGAAATACATTCCGCCACTGGCTAA
>MTLU01000036.1 GCA_002010975.1 Candidatus Bathyarchaeota archaeon JdFR-07
AAACATCTCGGGTCCTGTGGTTAGAGAACCAGCAACTGCTGTGTAACGATTGCATATTAAGCCTGTGCCAATATAGGGTATGCCGCAGTTAATTGTGCCGACGTCTACTGGAACTTTTAAAACTTCTTGTAAAAGTTTCTGCTCCGAATCCTTTAGCATGGGATGTGCTAATACACCTTTATTTGTGGCCACGGCTAAGGATCCGACGTAGGGTAATCCTGCAATTTCTCCAGGCAAAGCTTCTACGTCTAAAGTTTCAGAGATTTTCTTGATCTCCGTGGTTTTTAGGCGGGGGTCAACTATTGCTCCGTAATCGTTTGCCAAAACCATATTGCCATAAGCAGTTTTTTTGGTTTTCATAATTGTCGTTTTCCCATCAAAAACAGATTTTACTGTTTTAATTTCTTCTTCTTGGACAAAATGTGGAAGTAGTATCCCATTTGAATTGGCGCATGCCAAGGCACCCACAAGAACCGATTCACCGATATTTGTATGTATTAGCTCCACATTTAACCAATTAGCCATTCTTTTGGCTTTTCTGTGCGAGAAAAGCTTTGGAACTATAACCATCTTGTCTGTAGCAAGAGAGTAAACACCTATACTTGCACTTCCAAAAAGACTTGTCAGATAAATGGCCAAGGATTAGTCTCCTTCAGCCAAGTAAATAGTAACATTGCCTTCCTTATCTTTTGCAGCTCTGACACGTATTTTTCGTGGAGGTTTTTCTATTCCTCTACTCCAGATTCTTTCATTTACTTCATTACTAACAATAAGCCTTTTAGGCTCTTCTTCCTCTCCACGAGGTTCTAACTTCATGTGTCTAACAATAAAATTCTTAAGTATTCGTATTGCTCTAGGGGCTCTTTTGTTTGGCGGTGAAATCCAAGCTTTTCTTAAGGGAACTGTATAAACTCTTTCTTCAATGATGTCCTCTTCAAGTTCTTCTTCTCTGGGGGGTGGTTTAACTTCTTCTTCAGCCTCTAATGCTTCTTCTGTGAGTTCTTCTTTTATTTCTAAAGGTTCTTCGTTTTCTTCTTTTTCCAGCATCTCGTTTTTTTCCATGCTTTGCTCTGTAGCCACTTGCTCTTCCTCAGTTTCAGTTTTTTCTTTTTCCATTTTTTCATCCATGTATCAGTCTCTCCTAAGCTTTTATTTTCCTTGTTCTCCAATGTCTTCTCTTTGGATGTGTTCTAAACTTTCCTTGCGTTTTTGCAATTACCCATGTGGGGACAGCCCTTTTTTGTTTTCCAGCTTTTGCCAGTCTTCGTTTTTTTGCTGTAGGCTTGTTTCTCGCCATTTTTACAACCTTCTTATTCTAGGTTCTCTTTTTCCCGACTGAAGTTGAATAAGTATTTTCTTAAGCTGAGAATCTTCAAGAGGTATAGGCAGTTTTCCCTGTTGTGCTAACTGAATCAGCTGTAATTCTAACTGTGCGGTAAATTCTGGCCTAACCATTTTTAGGTTTGTAAGTCTTTGTCTAGCTTTTGGGGTCAGTATTTTTCTTAGTAGTGCCTGTTTCTGTAATTCCAGCTGCTGTTGTATTTGTGCCTGTTTCTGTTCTTCAGCCATCTTCTGTTGTAATTCCAAAAGTTTTCTTTTGCGAATTTCTTCTAACTCTTTGTCATAGGCCATTCTAATCGCCTTTTTGATATTTCTCCAGTTCGGGGGCTTCCTTGATCATTTCCTTCTTTACTTCTTCCGCTATTTCGTTTAGAAGTTTTCTCCCTTCCCGCGTGACTTTTCTTCCTTGAGGCTTCAATGTTTCTATTAATCCTGAGGCTTCTAGTTGCTGCAAGGCTTTTCTTATTATAGCTCCGCTAGATTTAACTTTGTGTTCTGGGTGAACGCCGAAATCTTTTCTTCCTCCATACTTGGCTCTTAATTTTTCAACGCCTATGGGGCCATGGACATAAATTTTCCTTAACAGAGAAGCACAACGGGTATACCACCAGTCAGAGTTTTGAGGTTGTCTTTGAACATGTGCTCCGGTTTTCACAAAGCTCGCCCATGTAGGAGGAGTTATCTCGTCCACATTGCCTTTTAAATAGTTGGCTAGTTTTTCTATGAATTTGGACGCTGGGACATCATTGGGGGTTATCAAGATTCCTTTTCCCCTATTTCTTTCAGTAAAATCGGGAGGCCAAATATAAAGGCTTTCACTTTTTGCGTCGTTTGTAAAGCATAAAAGTGTTTCCCCTAACCTCGACAAGAGACGACCGTGTTTCTCCAGCAATTTCTGAAGCAATCTCTCTTGTTTTGCCATTCTCAAGGGCTGCCTTCAAAACTTTAATTTTAACCATCTCATTCTTATCTAACTGTTTATTAACCTCTTTCAACAGTTCCTGTGAAACGCCTCCCTTCCCAACCCATATCGTAGGCTTTTCTCCACTTAACCTCTGTTTTACACGTCTTTTCGTTTTTGCACTAATTTCGTTCATTAATCATCTTCTTCCTTCTTTTCTTTATAGGTATACGCATATGCTTACCACAATTTAAACAAGTAATTACAATATGTGGCTCTCTTCTTTGCTTAATCCGAACTAGGCAATTTACACCAGGCAAAATAAAACTTTTACAGTGTCTGCAAACCATGCGTCTATACTCCCTTGGCAGCCGAATCCTAGCAGCCATAGCCACCTTTCTTGCTATGTCAACATAACGTTGCGCCAAATAAGGATCTTTGTTAAAAATTTCTTTTGCAAAACGAAAAAGAGTTCTAACACGCTGAAGAGCAATACGCTTAGTAGTAGCATCAACCATCCTTTTGCTTCCTTCGTTATTTTAAGCCTACAATAAACGAAATTAGCCTTTCTATTCTTCAAATATCTTTTTAAAATTCATAAATGACTAAGATGATGATTTGCATAGATGGTGAAGTAGAAAAAGCGTAAAGAATAGGATAAATATCTCAAAAGATATCTGAAAACCTCTTTTAAAGAGGTAATAAAACACTTAAAATCCATAAAATATGAAACAGAACATGTAATGGTGCAACAGAATGTTTTTGTTTTAAAAGTGATGGAATAGTGTGAGGGGCTAGATTTACATATATGTTTATAATTAACAGTTTTTGAAAGCAGGTTTTGGATACATTTTTTTAATAATACCAGAATTCTAGCCTCTTCTAGGAGCATTCTTTTAGTTAGGATATGTCCTTTAATGTGGAATTGTTATTATAATTGGATTGAACGGAGGGTAAGGACGCTATTTACTATGCTTTAGAGGGTTAAATTAATTATCATGTAACGATAAATATCCGTGATGTGAATAAAAATGGAGAGAAAAAAGAAAATCATAATTGGCGTCTTAGTAATTATTGTCGTATCCATCGCCTTAATAGTTGGAATATATCCAATGGTGACAGTGGCGAAGATTAATGTCACTTTAGAGGTAACTCACAGCAGCTCCTATGATGTCTCCGCGAAAAACATGCAGATAGTAGTCACTAAAATGTCTTATATAGAGTATACCTTCTTTAGTCGACGCTCTGTGAGTGAACATGAGAAAATGGGTGCTGACATCATCAACTTAGAAGTTAACTTTATCTTACAAACCCCTACAGGAACAAACTTAACTATTGGACAATTTGATTTGACTGGTGAAGGATCTAAAGACTTTAACTTGGTTGTTGGACCAAACGAAGGACTAGAAGAAAGTGGTGAATTCATCCTCTTCATAGAAATTAATTTAAATGTCAATCCTCCTGCTGGTCCATCTATTGAACTTAACAAAACCATAGAAGGAACATTCGAAGTTCCATAGTAGTTAAGCCTAATTTCACCATACTTTTAATAGTCTAATTAATCTTCTATTAGGGCTTACTCTTCTTTTAGTATTTATTCTAAGGAATGGACGCAAGGTAGTTTGCTACCGAGCACCACCACAAACAACTAAATTTCGGCTCTTTTGGTGCGGGGGGCGGGATTTGAACCCGCGGAGGCCTACGCCAGAGGATCTTAAGTCCTCCCCCTTATCTTAGGCAGTCTGGCACCCAATTGCCTATTTAGACCTGGCTCGGGTACCCCCGCACCGCATTAATTGGTAACATGCAAACAGTTTAAGTTTTTTGATGGCTGTTCTCCACTTGACTCGATCTAGAAAAGCTTAAGCCTCTATTCTATTGTAACGAAAGTACTATGAGGGTTAGAGCTGTAAGAATTAGCGTTAATGCGATCAAAAATGTTGTGAAACTGATTTTCCTGTTGTGCCCATGGAGGGTGCACCGTAAAGAAGCCAGCGTTTGGCTCCGCCTAACCTGCGAGATTCCCTCGAAGCTAGAAAGAAAACCCCGAATACTAGAAATAATAGTCCCTCGAGGAATAACAGTTCCCTTGGAGACAGGTGGAACCTAATATTCGGAGGCAATGAGAAATTGATGAAGTAAATGGTTATTCCTAAGACAGCAGAAATACATAATACCAGAAGAAAAGCCCCTAACCTGCTCAATCTTCTCAAACTAGCTCCAAACAAGCTTAACGGACTCCTATTAAAATATGTTGCTGAGCTTATAGATAGAGAACAATACTTAGAAACTTTTGTTCATCCGCCTACTATAGATGCTTGTTGAGGAAAGACAAAATATTTGTTGCTCTAATTCTTGATAATATTTTGAATCTATAAAGGTATTAATAGAGCAAAAATTCCATAAAGATGGGCGGGATTGTCTGGGCGGGTAGAGTGAGTTCAAGTCTGACTCTCTACCGAGGCCTAGTATGGATAGGGCGCAAGCCTCCTAAGCTTGTGGTCGTGGGTTCAAATCCCACCCCGCCCGCATTCTCCTTTTAATTTTTTAACTGTTCTTTTTTGCTATTTTTGAAAATAACTATGTTCTTCCCGTTTTGATTTCTCGATCTTTACTCATTTCCAAACTAGGTTTGAAAACTTATAATCCAATTACAGAGTGTACTATTATCTAGGCTTATTCTTTCGTTTTCTCTTCCCAAATTTCAATTATTTTGAGTGGTAGCTCTTTTATCTCGCGCATATTACAAGCCCTATTGTAAATTGTTTCTTCGTATTGAAACTATTACCCTTAGAGGAGTGCTGGAGAGAGCTGAGTATTATGAGTATCGCGTGAATTTTTTAATTATTTAAAGCATTAAAACCTGTTAAATATAGGTGACATCATGGAAGAGGAAAAGTTTGAAGAATTATGGCGTATATTTAATGAAAAAGTTTCTGAGAAGCACCCTATTTTCCAAGCTGCAAAAATAGCTGAAGAGACGGGAGAGGCTATCAACTTGGTCTTTAAGCTTGTTGGATTTAGAAGAGAAAGCTACAACATAGACGAAGTGAGAGAAAGACTGAGCGGCGAACTCGCAGACATAGTTATCACCACTTTCATTTGTGCAAAAGTTTGCGGCATCAACCTGTGGAAAACACTAGACAAAAAACTTGATACAGAAATAAACCGATGGAGAAACTACTATGTTCAGTGAAAATCCAACAGGGCATGAAATGTTGAATTAAGAATTGTTAAAAGATATTATCTGAAAAAGTAATGCGTGGAATTTAAATGTGGGCATGCATCTACTTCCGCCCGCTAGAATTCATACTCCTTTAAATTTCAAACACAAATCATAGGACTCATTTTGAGAAAGAATTATGACACATGCTTTTGTTAATTTTGCAGTTTAAATCTTAGTATTGCGGCTATTCCGCCGAAAGATTTCTTAAGCATTTGTCCTTCTTCTGTTTCTACCGATATCATTTCTACATCCGCATTAGAATACTCTGCAAGTTGGGCAAAATTCTCTATAAGTTCTTGGTCTTCAATAATGTTTAGGGCTGGAGATTGGCATTTAGGACAGGGGTTTCCAGAAAGTTCTTGCTCTAAACTAGTTAGCATCGAGCTTTTCATGGTTTTTTGTTCTTCATATCCGCACGAGTTACATTTTATTGTAACTCGTAGGATGTCCAATCCTTCTGAAATCAGTAACGTCCTTACGGCGCCAGCTTCTAAGGCTTTCCTGACTTCTTCTTCCCCGTAGGTTGCCATTCCCGTGTCATGTCCAATCTCATACAAGAACTGTTGCATTATCTGCTTTTCTTCTATATACCGAACTTTTCGCATGATTTCGGGAGCCTTGTCAACAACTTCCTTTACGCCCTGCTCATTCACATATGCTGTGTCAATAATATCTATAACCTTATCTTTAAGCATGTAGTTTAAATAGTCTCCTTTCTCAAAATCATATTTTGTGGGTCCTGGACCAGCGATTATCAATCCCTTCAAGTTTTCCAATTGGAGGAAAGCTTCATTGGCATGTTCACCAACTCGCCTGAAATACTCTTGAAGTCTCATTTCGCGAAGTCTTTCAAACCTTCTTGCAGACTGTCCACCCGCTCTTGTTTTTCCAGGTACACCAGAAGTTACTTGTCTAATAATCTCCAGTCTTCTACCTTGAAGGGTTGCAAGAGTGGCAGCTGAAGCGTCTATAAGGAGTATACCGTAAGTTTCCTTTTCCCTCAGTTGCTCTTGCAAATGTTCTGTGTGGAATCTGGAATCACAACGGTAGAGGTATATGTTTATAGGTTCGGGTGGAATAATTACATAAGTTTCAATTTTTTCGCTTCCAGCTCCATTTTGGGGAACAGCTCCACAAAAAATTACAAGTCCATTTTCTGGAACTTTTTTGAAAAGTTTTAGACGTTGTTGAACCTTTATAATAGCGTCTTGAACGTTTTTACGGGTAGTGGTGGATTTTATGTTGGATGCGGTGCCATACTCGTCTCTAAGCATATTCATAACTTCACTTATCTGTCTCCCAGGAGGCACATAAAGCGAAATAAGTTCTGTTCCTCTTCCCTCTTTGTTAGCTAGAATATTAAGTGTTTTTTTAAGTCTGAATAATTCCAGCGAAGTTCTTTTTTTAACACCCAAATGCTTTCACTATTCTTTTTTAGCGTTAAGGCTAGATTACATAATAACAAATAAGAGTTTGGGAAGAAAATTATGAGGATTCTAAAACTTCTTTCAGAAAAGCCTTGTATGGTCCAAGTCTGCCACCATAATTCCCTGCAGAAATTCTAACAACTCCTAGAATGCTTGCTGCCGCTTTTATTCCTATACCCATAGCCTTCTTGACAGACTCAAGATTTAAACCATTAATCACAATTTCATAAACAGAGTTAACGTTTTCAGGAATCTGAGAATTTTCTACAAGAGTTTTTAATGTTGGACAGTAAGGATGATTTGTAGAGGCCTTAAGCTTGTATTTTAATGAACCTGCCTTGGATCCTGAACGGCAAATTCCTCCAGGAAAGGGTAAGATAACTTCTCTTGCCTCGTTTTTTATGGCATTTACAGATTCTTCCGCTGCTTTTAATCCGCTTGCCTTGTCTTTGGCGAATATAAGGAAGTTTCCGCCAGCCACAGCTTCAACAACCCCGAAGGAATCTTCCACAAAAAAATTGCCTTCCATCACCGGAATCTTCCAAACCTTTCTCTCGCCGACTAAGGCCTTTCTCTGAAAACCGTCTCCAAAGTATCTCAAGCTTCTACCCACCTTCAACCGCCTTTTAGAGTTCGGCAAACCATCAAAAGCAGAAGTTGTGGGGCAAGTCATTACACACTGTCCTATACGTAATATCATCTGATTCTTTAAGTCAAACCTGTTTCGATTGTATATTTGAATTAAAACACCTGGACGCTTGTCTGGAGTCTTCTCTTGGGATATAACACCTTCGATGCCAGCTTCTGCAGGTGACATTATAACACTGGTTGCAAATCCTGTGGCAACTTCTGCAGCTGTTAAAGCCCATTTTTCATTGTCAGCTGTTATAAGGATCCTTCCAGCCCATAATGGAAACATTTCTGCGAAAGTATCGGCGATTTCGCAAGTGTTTCCGTTTTCGGCTTTATATGTGAATATCTGTTCGCTCATGTTTCCTCGCCTAGACATAGTATACAGCTTATGGAATCGTTTAAATTCTTTGGTGATAAGGCTATGTTCTGAAATCCTTATAAATGTCATTCTCTAAATACGGTTTTTAGTTTCGCTGCCTAGGTGTGTTCCTTGAAAAAAGTTAAGATTGGCATCTTTAAATGTGGTAACATTGGCACTGCACCTTTACTTGAATTTCTCTTTGACGAATTGGCTGACAGAGAAGACATAAGCGTCAGAAGTGTAACAACAGGCGCAAAAATGCTCGCAGAGGAGGTTGAAGAGGCTTTACCGAAAATTTTCGATTTCAACCCGGACTTTCTGATCTTTATCTCTCCAAACCCCGCTGTTCAAGGACCAAAAAGAGCAAGAGAAATACTTTTAAAAAAGAAAATTCCCAGCATCTTCATTTCAGACGGTCCAGGCAAAAGGCTTAAAGAAGAATTTGAAAAACAAGGTTTTGGATACATTATAGTTATGGGCGACCCCCTCATCGGAGCCAGAAAAGAATTTTTGGACCCAACAGAGATGGCAATTTTTAACTCTAATATAATAAAAGTACTTGCCATTACTGGTGTTTATAGCCTAATATATCAAGAAATCGACAAAGTTATCGCCTTCTGTAAAAATGAATTGGTGCCTGAGCTACCAAAACTTATCATAGACACCCGCTACATTAGGGATCAATCTGACTTCAAAAATCCATATGCAAAGGCAAAAGCTATGGCAGCCTATGAATTAACAAAAAAAATTGCAGAGATAAATACACGAGCTTGCTTCATGGAAAAAGAAAAGGAGAAGTACATTCCTATGGTTGCGTGTGCCCATGAAATTGCACAAGTTGCCGCCAATCTTGCTGAAGAAGCCCGAGAAATTGAAAAGTATGCCGACACTTTGATAAGAAGACCACACTCTAAAGAAGGTAGATTGAAAATTAAAGAAAAGCTGATGTTGCCACCGGTTTTTGATGAATAAATCTGTCTAAGAAAATGTAATATTCGCTTGGTTATGTTCGTTTAATCTGCCAGTAGCCAATTCTACTTCTTGTATATACGTTATTAATACGTATATGTGATATTTCGACTAAGTATATATTATTCCCGTGTTTTTCTAACATTAGGTGAACATGAATGAAAGTCCTTGAAATACGACCATTAGAAGAAAAGAAATTAAGAGTTCTGATAGTTGAAAAAGAATACAGTGAACCCTTTTGGATCCTCGAACCTTCAAACAATCATGCTCCTAAAAACATACTTTCTTCAAGATTCAAGCCTTCTGTAGCCTTTTGCAATTTTCTAGAGAAACTAATCGACGAAGTTAAGCCAGATCTCATAACTGAAGAGCAAGGAAACCGCTCCTCCAAGGAATTTGAAGAGAACAATGTTTTAGCCCAAATATCCAAGAAAAGAAATGTTCCTTTCTATGCAGCAGATATTGACGAAAATGCAAAGGGTTATGTATCCTCACTTCTCGAAGATAAAAAGCAGTTAAGAGATAGCATTCTAAAAGCATTAGAGGAATTGCAAGACAAAGAAGATATGAAAAGAGAGTATCTGATGGCTTATGGTCAATGCCTGCAACAAGAAATCGAAGAAATCGAGAGAGAGGCTAAGTTTTCAGTTCGGGAAAGCTGGATTGCTATGAGTGTTCTTGAAAATGCTAGGAAGCTTGAGAAAGAAGAAATAACATGCCTTCATATATCGAGTCCAGAACATGTAGAGGGAGTCAAAAAACTGTTAGAATCAGTGGATGTTAAAGTAGAAACTATTCACCCAATAAAGAAACTGGTTTTCACCCAGGAGAAAACATCTCCTGCAGAACTTGAAGATTTACTTAGATCTATGCAAATTCAAATAAAACCAGTCATAAAAAAAAATTCTGAAGAGATTCCTCACATTCTGTTCTTCTTAGATACGTCTAAAAGGGCAAGTCCTTTTGACATTTGCATGGCTTACGATGCAGGTTTTACTGTTGTGGTTCCTTATGAAAACGTAACCACAGAAGAAGCCAAAAAAATCGTACAAGACGCTATTTTTTCCAGAGATCCAAAAGGAATTAAGCGCACCTGCTTCTTTATCGGCGGTAAAGACATGGAAAAAGCTGAAGAAGTCTTAAAAATTGTGCGAGATTCCATGTTTCCACCGTTCCAAGCTAACACAATAATTGATCCCGCTGGCGCATATACCACGGCTGCCGCTATGGTCGCAAAGGTTGAAGATGCTTTAGTCAAGTCTAAACTTGGAAAGCTAAAGGACAAAAGAGTGGCAATTTTTGGTACAGGTGCCGTCGGGAGAGTTGCAGCTGTCCTTTTGGCTAAGCTAGGATGCAATGTCACAATCGTAAGTCCAAATCCCAACAGAAAAGATGGTGATGAATATGTGGCAAAGTTATCTAATCTACTTCGTGATAGATATGGAATAAATGTGGAAGGAGTTTTTGCACCTACACCTGCCAAAAAGACTGAAGTTATAAAGAATGCCGACGTCATTTTATGCGCATCTGTAGCTGGTGCCAGAATAATTACCAAAGAAATGTTAAACGAAGTGAAACTTGTTAAAGTAATAGCCGATGTTAATGCAGTTCCGCCTTTGGGAGTAGAGGGAATGAAACTAAAGGATGACATGAAAGAGTTTGTCCCTGGAATTTTCGGCATAGGACCCCTTACCATTGGCAGGCTAAAGTACAAGCTTGAACAAGAAATTTTAAGAGAGGCCAAAAGAAACGGGAAAGGCACAATCTATAACTACAATTATGCCATGAAACTTGCAAGAAAAATATTAAAAGGTGAAATACTTTCAACCAAACTTGCTGTAACTGTTCGTTATCCTTCGAAGTAAGTGAAAGATTGTAAGCTGATGCTAAGAAGAGGGTTTGAAAGAAAGGTTAAGAGTAATCTCTGCAATATCTGCTGCGTACTCGGCAATACGTTGTATGCTGTCACGAATTGAACAACATGCACAGACAACCTCTGTATCCTTTTCTTTCAAAAATGTANANAGAAGCTATTTCTCGATCTAATCTCTCTATTTTTGTTTGATTTTCAATAATCTCATTCGAGACTTTCACATTTTTTGAAAATAAAGAATTTACGGCTTTGTCATAGGAAGCTAATGCGCTGATTCCCGCAGCATACATTTTTTCTAAAAGAAATTTTGAAAACTTCTTTTTCCGTCCTTCGATCATTATGATGTGCTTGGCTATGCTGGCAGCTTGATCTGAAACTTGTTCTATACGGTGGATAAGAGTTTGATAATCTGGGCAGTCTATAGGCTCTAGTGCAAGCTGATTAGCCAAAGTGGGATCGACAATTGCCTTGCGGACTAGTCTTAATAGGAAAAATGAGAAATGGTCAACTTCTTCATCAAGTGTATAAACGGATTTTGCAAGGGCTGAATCTTGGTTTTTTAAGGCGGTAAACGCGTCTCTACACATGGAGCTTGATATCTTATACATCCTGGTAATTCCTGTTTCAATAGAAGCTTTTGATTCATCTATTAGAGTTGCTATGTGTATCTCCTTTGTGTCTGCCTCCATTATTCTCATATAGAGCATCTGAACTATTTTGCGAATAGCTTTCTGTTGAGGAACGGTGAAAAATTTTTTAGAGACCAATCTTATGTTGGAATATCCGTTTAAATAGCATGCAATTATGCTGCGGACAACAAATGCAACGTTTTCTTCCGGTTCAACATGAAGAGTTATCTTAAGCATTTCCCTTTCCTTTTTTGCACCTGGAAATACAACTAATGATCTGTCTCTATTCATGGCAATTGAGACAACATCTCCTTGTTTAAGCTCATTTAACTGTGTCCAATATTTTGGAAGGGAAATAACAAGCGAAGAACGTCCGAGAGACATTATTTTTCGTTGCTCCATCCAGATTCTCACCTTATATGTATTAACACCAGATATCAAATATATACTTTCATAAATTGTATAGATGATAATAGTTTTCTATGCTCATTTTCGGATGGTACAAATGATCCCACTGGAACTTTGAAGATTTTAATTGGATTTTTCTTGTGGTTAAAAACTTTTTATTTACGGAACATTTTTAAACCAGAGAACGCGACAGCCACAAGCTTCATTTACGTAACCCATTATCCTTTCTATGACAACAAATTTGTCAAAGTGAAAATGTTTGGTAAAAAAAGACGTCAAGAATCTCCTTATCGTTGGAGTTGACACTATATCTATAGCTGTCTCTGCAAAAAAAGCTGGTTACAACGTTTATGCAGTAGACTATTTTGGTGATTTAGATCTCCAACGGACATGTTCTGAATGGAGGTCACTAACTAAACAAAAAAGCGGAACAAGCTGCGGAAGAATTAGTTTATTTTTTAAACCAGAAGCTTTTTACGATATGGCAAAAGACTTAGTTAAAAAATTTGGTATAGATGCAATTTTGCCATCTTCTGGATTAGACGATGAGTTTGAAGTGTTGTATGCATTAAATGATCTGGCTCCATTTTTGGGAAATAATCCTCAAACCATTGAAAGAGTTCGAAGGAAACTGAAATTTTTCGAAGAGCTTAAACTTTTAGGTATAGACTATCCTGAAACATTTCTTGTGGAAAATGAAGATGAGGCAATCAAAGCAGCTGAAAAACTGAATTTTCCTTTAGTGGTAAAGCCATCAAAGGGATTTTCAGGGACGGGTATTAGAATTGCAAGAAATTTTAAAGAGTTAAAAAACTTTTTCTCTTACGTATCTTTATTTAGCAAAAAAATTCTGATCCAAAAAATGGTTAAAGGAGTTCATGCAAGCGTATCCTTTTTAGCTACTGACGGTGATGTTAAGTTTTTAACATTAAACGGGCAACTGTTAGGAAAACGTTTTCTTTTCCAGCGAGAACCTTTTGGTTACTGTGGAAACATTGTTCCATTAAAAATTGATAACAATATTGTTAAGCGATGCCAAAAAATTGTCGAAAACATAGCGCAGCATTTCGGTTTAAGGGGTTCCAACGGAATTGATTTGGTTATATCTAGGAAGGGTATTCCTTATGTTATTGAGGTGAACCCGCGTTTTCAAGGAACCTTGGAATGTGTTGAAAAAGTCTTAGGAATAAATCTGGTGGAGGCACATGTCAATGCTTGTTTATACAATTTTTTACCTAATACAAGGGAAAAAATAGCAAATGTTTGTGCACGATTAATTTTGTACGCGCCTGAACGCGTATTAGTTCCCGACCTAACAATTTTCACACAGATTAGAAATATCCCCCTTCCTGAATGTATAATCGATAAAGGCGAACCCTTATGTTCTGTAGTTGTTGAAGGAAAGACCCGAGCACAGGTCTTATACGAAGCTAAAGAAATTGCAAAGAAAATCTATAGTATGCTTCGTTCTGCTTAATTTTTCGAAATATTTAAGCCTAATTCTCGGATGGCAATAAATATAGGTGGACCAATTATTGCTGCTATTGCTGTGAATAATGCTGCTTTAATGGGTGTTTCTACAGCTCCCACAGCCCATATACCATGAAGTATTTCAATGTTAAAGCCGTAAAAGAGTTTGTATGTTTGGCATGGTATAAAAACAAAAATTCTGAAAAGCACATCTGCTTCCAACCCTATAAACGTGCTTAACGCGATAATGTATATGAGACGTGGACTTGAACTTGTGTTCCATAACTCTTTTCGTTTCATAGCCGCTATACTTGTACCTAGGAGACATACTAAAGCAAGATAGACATCCCACGTTCCCCAAAAGGGAAGTTGCCAAGAAACAGGCGTAGCAAAAAAGGCGCTTAATAGCGCTATGTAATAAGTTATAGCGATGCTCCATTTACCCTAAAAATTAGAGATGAAATCATGGCGCCTATAGGAGCCCCTAATGTGAAAATATACTCATAAACATCAATAAAGTTGATGTAATGACCAATCATAACCCCAATAAGCGTGGAAAAATCCAGTAAAAGGAGAAAGAAGAATTCCTGTTATTGGTTCTGAGATGAATATCCAGCTATGCCAAACACCTGAATAAGGCAGAGGTGTGCTCATAAACGAATCGGTAATCACGTTAAAAGCGGCAAAAACCGCGACAAATGATACAAAGACCGATTTTTTTTACATTCTTCACTGCTGTTATTTTCTCCTTGAGCTTATTTTAAAGTGTTAAGATGTCCCTTTATGCTTTGTTGTTTCAACCACTTAGAAAAAAGTTTCATTGCAATCGTTTTCAACTACCACAATCGTTTAATAGAAAGCTTTAGAATCTAAGGTTGGCTTTCAAAGAGGAGTTAAAAATGACACTTGCTGAAACTCTTGAAAAACTCTCAAACGCTTGTGGTGTGACTGGAAGAGAAGAAGAAGTTAGAAATTTGATGAAAAAGTTTCTAAAACCCTACGTAGACGAAGTTAAAGAGGATAAGCTTGGAAACGTTATCGGAATTAAGCAGGGGATGAAAAATGCCCCCAAAGTCATGCTAGCAGCTCACATGGATGAAATAGGCCTATTAATTAAAACAATTTCAAAAGAAGGCTTTCTACGATTCGCCAAGATGGGAGGAATAGATGACAGAATTCTCTTGGCCCAAAAAGTAATAGTTTGCACAGAAAGAGGGATCCTTCACGGGATAATAGGTTCGAAACCGCCTCATATTCAGAAAGAAGAGGAGCGTAAGAAGGTAATCACCTACGACGACCTTTTTATCGATATTGGAGCCAGAAACCTAGAAGAAGCAAAGAAAATGGGTGTGAAAATTGGGAATCCTATTGGGTTTGACATAAAATTTGTCAAAGTTGGAAGGAACATAGTGATAGGAAAAGCTTTCGATGATCGTGTTGGTTGCGCCGTGATGGTGGAAGCAATGAAGCGACTGAAAAAAACCGACTGCACAGTTTACGCTGTAGGGACCATACAAGAAGAAGTAGGTTTAAGAGGAGCAACAACAGCGGCTTTTGGGATATACCCAGACATCGGCATAGCTCTCGATGTTACTATAGCTGGAGATGTACCAGGAGTAAAAGAGGCGGAAGCACCCATAAAAATGAGAAAGGGGCCTTCCATCGAGGTGGCTGATGCTGGATTAATTACTCATCCAAAAGTTTTGAGTCTGTTGATCGATGTGGCTGAAAAGAACAAGATTCCCTATCAGCTTGAGACAGGCTTACCTGGCGCTACAGACGCAGCTCGAATATCGTTGACAAGGGAAGGTGTTCCGTGTGGAGTTATTTCTGTGCCTACACGTTATATTCATAGTCCAGCCTCAATGTTATGTCTTGATGATGCAGAAAACACCGTGAAACTAGTTGTTGCTGTTATTCAAGAGATTCCTAAACGCTTCTAATTTTTGGTAAGGTGAAACCCGTGAAACTTGAAGATACACTTTGTGAAAAAGCAGCCCAACGCCTTTTAAAGGGGTACAACTGTGCTCAAAGCGTTCTACTAACAATGTTTGAACATTGGAACGGAGAAAATGACCTTATTCCAAAAATTGCTACAGCCTTTGGCGGTGGAATCGGACTCGGTGGTTCTCTTTGTGGAGCATTAACAGGAGGTGTTATGAGCATTGGTATTAGATATGGAAGTAACAAACCTGTATTAGAGGAACGGCTTAGAGCTTTGCAACTTGCTAGAAAATTTTACAGACGGTTTGAGAAAGAGAATGGTAGTGTTTTTTGTAGGGAAATTATAGGCTATGACCTTTCGATTCCAGAAGAATTGGAAAAAGCTTGGAGATCTGGAATATTTGAGGAAAAATGTGTTGTTGTCGTAAGAAAAGCAGTTGAAAGCTTGTTAGAAATTTGTGAATGAATTATAGCAACTAAATTTCCTTTACAAAGAATTTTGTGAAGAGAAATGATGCTATCATAGAGATGATGTATGGCAAAAATAAAGTAAGGATTTGAGCTACGAAAAATGTTTCTTGCAAGCTGTTAAACGCTGCTTCATTAGTTATTGTCCCTTGTAGAGTACTATTCCAAAGTCCATGAACAATAATTAAAGGTATTATGTTTTTGGCCTTATGGTAAAAGTAGCCAAAAAGCAAACCTATGAAAAAAGTTGTTATCACATATTGTACCATTCCAAGCGGGTTAAATGGTGAAAGATTCCAGACAAAATGCCACACTCCAAATAGGAGTGCTTGAACTAGTATAGCTATTTTAGGAGAATATGCTTTTTCGAGATATGTTTGAGTATAGCCTCTGAAAAAACCTTCCTCACTGAGACCCACACATAATGTCTGAAAGGGCATTGCTGAAAGAAAAATCAAAGCGTTAAAAGATGTAGCAAATAACTGTTGAGTGAAAACGTAAACCATAACACCCAAAGACAAGAAGGTTATTCCACCCCATACAGTGTAAAAACCTAGCCCGTAGAAAAGCGATTTGCGAAAATAGCCAGCTTTGAAACCAAAAACCGACATTCTTGTCTTTTCAATAACAACTATGGTCAAAACTAAAAGATATATCAGGGGGGTTTTTTCATATGGCATTTTAAACAACAATGCAGAAGGAACACGAATCAATAATGCTAAAACAAAAAGCATAAGAATCCAAAAAATAACTTCTTCCCTCTTTTTTTCGGTGATTTCGCCGGAGACTCCCTTCTCAGCAGAATAATTTTTATACCAAATGTAAAGAGGTATCAATAACACCAATGAGAGAATTATTGGAACATCAGCATTTTCTGGAAGAAGATATGCACTTAAAAGAACCAACAACCCGATGACAAAATATGTTGACATAACTTTGGCGAACATTTTATCATTCAATGTTTCACTTCTCTGTTTCCATATCATCTAACAAGAATAAAATTAAGGTTTTCAATAACAAAGCAAAACTGTTTTTAAAATTAACTGTCTTCTATAGTTTCGTGGCTAAAACTATGGGTGAAAAGAAAAAATTCGAGTATTTGGAACACATGGCAGACATTTACGTCGCCACCTATGGTAAAGATTTAGCGGAGGCTTTTGAAAATGCTGCAGTGGCTTTGTTTGATACGATGACTAGGGTGGAAGATATCGCGCCTAACATCGAAGATTATTTAGAAGTTGAAGGAGAAGATGAATATGCTCTTCTTTATAGTTGGCTAGAAGCCTTACTTGTAAAGTTTGAAACTGATGAAATGCTATACTCCAAGTTCCAAGTTCAAGAAATTATCAAGGATCCAGAAGGTTTCTCTCTTAAAGCACGGATTTGGGGAGAGAAATTCAATCCTCAAAAACATATTTCAAAAGTTGGCGTAAAAGCTGTTACTTACCACAGAATGGAAATCATAAAGGAACCCAAAAAAGTTACCTTAAAGTTTGTCCTCGATATATAGCCTAAACTAGTTTTAGCTTTTTTAAGTCATTTAAAATTTCTTGCACAGCTTCTTCAGGCGGGGTATCCAGTTTTTCGGTTCTGTACTCAACAAATGGAATCTTTTTTTCTTTATAATATCGAAGGAGTGGCTGAGTTTGCTGTTCGTAAACTTTTATTCTTTCCCTGATAACTTGGGGCGTATCGTCTGGACGTTGGTATAATGGTCCACCACATTTGTCGCATTTCATGTCATTTTTCGGTTTCAAATAGCGTAAGTTGTAGATTTCACCACAGTTTTTGCATATCCTCCTTGCGGATAAACGCTCAATAATTATCCAATCTGGCACCTTCAATTGTATTATAACATCGATCTTTGCAATGTCTTCAAGGGCTTCTGCCTGTTTTATAGTTCTCGGATAACCATCAAGAATAAACCCTTTTCCCATCGAAGTTTCTGCTAGTTTTTTCTTTAAGACTTCTATTACAATGTTATCTGGAACAAGTAATCCTTTCTCCACATAACTTCTTATTTCTCTTCCTTTTGCCGTGTCTTTTTTCATTTTTTCTCTAAAAATGTCTCCTGTGGCTATCACTTTTATCCCTAGCTTAGATTGTAGACGTGAAGCATATGTTCCTTTACCAGACCCTGGTGCGCCAAAAATAATGGCTTTGACCATTCAGATCGCTCCACTTTTCTCTTTTATTTTCATAAAAATATTTGATTTATGCTAAAATGTGTTTATTCTTCAAGCGTTTTAGCGGATTAAAAAGGTTATTTCCTTAACCAAAGTTTCAGGGACTATGTTTTTTCTCTTTCTTTTGTTCAGTCTCACAAATCCGAAGCTACTCAGCACTTTTAGGTCTTGATAAACATTTTTCACGTTTCGCCTTATTTTTTGAGCTAAATCGTTTATAGATTCAACTCGTAAGGCAGCAATTTGGTATAGCAATTCTATCCTTTTCGGTGTTAACGAGGCTAGTTGATCTGGGGTAAAATCTTTAACTTCTTCCGCAATGTAGTCTAAGGTACCCTCTTCCACATATCCTTTATAGCTGTTTATAAGCTCTGCCCATTCAAAATAAGTTCTCATTTGTTTAGCGTCCAGTCTTTTTTTAAGAAATTTTTCCTCAAAAGTTTCAAATCTTCCAAATTTTCTCTCAAAATAACTAATTCTTTCTTTCACCTCTTCTGGCGTTAATTCTCGAATTATTTTAAGAAGCATTAATCTCCCAAACAAGATTATGACAGAGATGTTTAAAATTTTGACTACGGAAATGTTTAAAAAATTCGCTTTTGTCTTTCCTATCTACATGGTTTGGAGCATAAATGAGTATAACAGAAATTGAAAACGACATATACCTTATTGACGTGGAAACCGCTGGAATCAAGAACTTCATCGCCAGCTATGTATTGAAAGGTAAACAGACGGCAATAATTGAAACAGGTCCCACATCTTCAGTGCACAATGTGCTCTTTGGCTTAAAAGAGCTTGATATTAAACCAAAAGAGGTGGTTTACGTAGCTATTTCTCATATCCACCTAGACCATGGTGGAGGCGTTGGAAAGCTTCTAAAGTTCTTGCCTAATGCAAAAGTTATCGTACACTATAGAGGAGCACCCCATTTAGCTAATCCAGAAAAACTTTGGCAACAGTCATGTGAGGTTCTTGGAGGCATAGCTAAATTGTATGGGAAACCGGATCCTGTTCCAGAAGAAAGAATCATCGCTGCAACTGAAGGTTTTGCTTTTGATTTAGGCGATGACTTAAAATTACAAGTCTTGGAAACCTTAGGCCACGCCTCCCATCATTTAAGCTTTTATGAACCATTAAAAAATGGAATTTTCCCAGGAGATGCTGCAGGCGTTTATCTAAACGAAATAGGAGTTATAGTGCCTACTACTCCTTCTCCATATCGTTTAGACATTGCCTTATCCTCTCTAGATAAACTAATAGATTTGAAGCCAAGCATAATCTATTACAGTCATTTTGGCAAAGCATGTGATGCCGTTGAAAAGCTACGAATATACATACATCAAATTAAGCTCTGGGCAAAAATGGCAAAGCAAGGAATTAAAAGTGGAGAAAGCACAGAAACTATAAGACGTAAAATCATTGAAAATGATAAAGCGATGCAAAAAAGTTTACAGTATGTTCAGAAACATCTGATCTTAAGGGAGACTACTTTAAACGAAAGCTTGAAAGGTTTTATTGATTTTGTTGAAAGGTTTCCAGATTTTTCTTTGTAGCTTATTTTGGTCTTTAAACCAAAATCCTTTATATCTTAGCATCAGCACCATTAAGTTGTAGGGTGAGAAAATGAGCAGCAAGGTTCCCCTTGAAAAACTGAATGATTACACATGGCAAATTCCTCAATACAAGCCTGGAATGAGGGTTCCCGGCATAGTTTTCGCCAATAAAGATTTACTGGAAAAAATGCAACGCGACAGGACTCTGGAACAATGTGTGAATGTTACACACTTACCTGGGATTTTCAAATATGCCATAACCCTACCTGATGGTCATGAGGGTTATGGTTTTCCAATTGGAGGCGTTGCAGCCACAGATTTTGAAGAAGGTGTAATAAGCCCTGGAGGTGTTGGTTATGACATAAACTGTGGCGTTCGATTAGTAGCTACAATTTTCTCTGAAGAAGACATAAGACCAAAACTCTCTGAATTAACAAACATCATATTTAGCAATGTCCCATGCGGTCTTGGAAGTCGTCGTAAGGACTTCAGAGTTACAGAACATGACTTGGACAGGCTTGTTATGGAAGGGGTCCAATGGGTAATCGACCAAGGGTTAGGCTGGTCTGAAGATGCTGAACACTGTGAAGAAGGGGGTTGCATGAAAAATGCAGATCCAGACAAGGTTTCAACAAGAGCAAAAAATAGAGGGGTCACTCAGATAGGCACTTTAGGTTCTGGGAATCACTTCTTGGAAATACAAAAAGTGGATAAGATTTACGACGAAAGGACAGCTAAAATTTTTGGAATAACTCATGCCGGGCAAGTTACCGTTATGATCCACTGTGGTTCCAGAGGTTTTGGTCACCAGATATGTTCAGATTATCTACGAGTTATGGAAAGAGCAGTTCATAAGTATAAGATAGCTCTTCCAGACCGTGAACTTGCCTGTGCTCCAGGAAACACTAAAGAAGCTGAGGATTACTATCAAGCTATGGCCTGTGCTGTTAACTATGCTTTCGTTAATCGTCAAACAATACTGCACTGGGTTAGGCAAAGTTTTCAAAAAGTTTTCAAAGAAGACCCAGAACGGCTGGGATTAAGCCTAGTGTATGATGTAGCTCATAACATTGCAAAAATAGAAAACCATAAAGTCAATGGTAATCGCAGAAAAGTTTGGGTGCATAGAAAAGGGGCCACAAGAGCCTTTCCATCTGGACATCCTGAGATTCCAGTAGACTATCGTTCTGTTGGTCAACCGGTTCTTATTCCTGGTAGCATGGGGACAAGTTCATGGCTTCTGCTGGGTACAGAGAAAGCTATGGAAATGAGTTTCGGTTCAACAGCTCACGGGGCTGGACGTATGATGAGCAGAACAGCTGCGAAAAAGAGGTATTGGGGAGGGGACATAAAGAAGGCTTTGGAGCAGCGTGGAATCGTTGTGAGAGCTGCCAGTTCTGTGGTTTTAGCTGAAGAGGCGGATCCAGCCTACAAGAATGTTGACATGGTTGCCGAAGTTAGCCACAAAGTTGGAATTGCAACAAAGGTTGCCAGAATGATACCCTTAGCTGTTGTCAAAGGATAATTTTCGCGGTAAAAGGCTAATTTCTTCATTTGCGTTTCCTCAGAAACACCATTCCGTCTTTCTGACATACATAGTCGAAGCCAACTTGCAATAACCTTTTGATCTCCCCGGGGGTTTTTGCAATTTTCACGGTAAACTGGTTGTCTCCATCTTTAAACAATGTGTGTTCTATTTGAATGTAAAGCAGGGTAGTGTCCAGTTTTCTGTGGCCAAGCAATTCTTTAACGTAGAGTGGATCTTTGGTTTTATGATATTCCATTGTAGCCTTCCAATGTCGGAAAGTGTGAAAGTTTATTTTTAGCAATCTTGGGTTTTGAAGTTTTCTGGCAAGCCTTTTTCTTTTTAACCTGAAGCTGTGTTTCATTGCATTGTAGCTGCCTGGAAATATTCTTTCGTTTTTCTTTGGTAACGCGTTTAACATTCCGATCAGTTTAGAGGTTGCCTTGAATATTCGTGGGTTTCCGCCTTTTTCAGGTTCGTTGAGTATTATCACTTGTCTTTCAAAATCTATGTCTGTCCATTTCAGTCGTAAGGCTTCTCCTGCTCTCATTCCCGTTTCCTTAAGTAATTGCAGAAAGGCTGCAAGTTTCTTGCCTGATCCTGCTATTAGATCGTTCAGTTCTCTTTCGAGGGGAATGAAAGGTATTTTTCTCTGTCGTTTATATATGGGTTTTGTCCATGAAAGTCCATGCATTTTCAGAAAGGCTGTGTAGGCGCAAGTTGCATGGTGTTTCCACACTATGCTTTTTTCAAGTTTCGCCAGGGTTTCTTTAACGTTTTCCGGATCCAGCAAGTTGGCTCCATGTTTCATTAGCAACTTTAACATTTCCACATAGTTTCTGATTGTATGTTCTGAACGGCCCTGTTTTTTCATCCACCACATGAACGTTAATATTTTGCCTTTTACGTCTTGCGCTGTCCTTGCGGCTCCCGCATGCCCGCTTCCTGTTTTTCCTGTTGCCTCAGCCAAGGCATATACCGCCTTGCTGGCCAAGTTTTTCGGATGGCCCGCCCATCCGCATACTTGGCGGTTAATATTATGCCCGCGGCGGGTTTTAAAATTATGGCTTTCGGCTGGTTCGCTGAACCGGTAGCTGCACTCCCTACACAAGTAGCGTTGTATGGGTGTTCCGTCTGTTAGATAGCGGAAGCCGTCTTTGTATAGCCTTTCTGAACCGCATTCTGGGCATCTAAGCCTTTTATGGGTTTGAATTGTGAAAGCGGGCTTAACGGAAGCCTTTTCAGTCATTGCTTCGCCTCTAATAGTTTAAGGGTTTCCTCCGCCAACTCAATCATACGCTTGGTTTTCTTTTCCCGTTTCGACAGTTCACGGAAGATTTGGGGCTCCATTTTCTGGATAAACTCGATCAAAGCCGGGTTTTCAATGCTGTAGGCCATGAAGGCTTCGACAACCCTGTTAGCCCGCAGGCCCCTGGCCTTGCAGGCCATTCGGAAAGCCTTCACTGTTTCCGGATCCAAGTAAAACTTGAAACGCCTACGGTTTATGGGCCCCATTTCAGACGCCCCTATAAAAATTGTTGCTCTAGCTCTCGAAGCTTCCGCAGCAAGTCTTTCGGCCTTACAGTTCGGCCCCGCGTGTTTCCATACAGTTTTTTCTCCAGCTTCTGAAGGTTGGCGGCTACCTGCTCCAGCGTAAGAGCCATGCGGATATACTCACGCTTTTCTTCCGGGCTTTCAGCGTGTAAACGGCTGAGGCCTCGTATGACACTGTAGATTTTGATAATGGCGTCTTCCAGCAGCCTAAAATCTTTAGCCTCAGCACGAGGATAATCAATCATCCTCAGGCCCTCCGGAGGAAAGTGGGAAACGGCGGAGGGTGTGAGTCAGCACGGAGGAATTCATCATGGCATGGCATAACAAGTCACCTTTCAGCGCTAAGCAGAACTGTCACGGTGGGCCCGGGCATTATACGGCCTTCCCTAAAGTCTCCGGCTTCTCGCATGACGGTGTAAGCGTCAAAATCCACTTTGTATAGGGGAACTGTAAGTGTTTGGGCCTCGGGTTTCTGTGCTGCTGCTTCTCTGATTCTGCTTTTCCAATATTCGAGGGTGTCCTCATTGCAGCTTAAAAAGCGGGTTTGGTTTCTGAAGCTTACCTGGATTTCAAAGTTTTCATGCACGGCTACGCTTGCCCTTGGATTGTCTGTTTTAAGGGCTACGGTGAAGCCGTAGGCTTTGAAGCATTTACGCTTGGCAAACCTAACCCATTGCTTCTTTTTCGATTCTTTAGCTTGTTTCTGAATCTGCTTTTCTTGCTGCCGTTTCAAAAATTCTCTGTAAACGGGCATTGTGTGGATAGGCTTCTTGTTTAAGTAGCAGTCTAAAAGCTGCTGCAGCAGCAGGGCAGGGTAGCCTTGAACTTTCGCTATTTCGCTTTTAAGCCAGGCCCTAGCCCTCTTTTCTTCTCCCTGAAACACTGTTTTAAGTCTTTTAAACAAGAGCCCACCTTCCTAAGGTTCCAATGTTTTCCTAATCAACGGCTCCCTGTCTCCGCCCACCTGAACGCTGCCCGGAGGCTGCCTAGGCGGCATCGGCTCGATAACTGCCTCAACGATACGGCCCTGGACAATGTAGAAGTATCGGGTTGGAAAGCTTTCAGGCGCGGCAACC
>MTLU01000024.1 GCA_002010975.1 Candidatus Bathyarchaeota archaeon JdFR-07
GAGTTTTTTTCTTCAACAACCATTTGGCTTTCACCTCGAAACGGTATTAAGAACAATCATTAATACTATGAGCAAGACCACAAGTACTATTGACAGTAGTAAAAGTGTTTTAACCGATTTTTTGTCAGTACCTAAAATTATGGGAATAGGTCCTACAATTATTACTCCTCCCCCTCGAATTTTCTGATTCCTTTTTAGGTTTGAGAGAAAAAACAGAATAATCGCTATTAGCATAACGATGATTCCAATAAATATGAGCATTATTCCCAAACCATAAAATGTTTCTGGAGGCACATCCATTCACTCTCTCGCGTATCAATGTTTTACGCTAGCAAAAGGTTTAATAAACTTTATACCAAGCTGTCATTTCATTTTGAACAATACTGAGAAGCGATATGTCAATCAACGAAATAATTGATAAAATAATCGATAAGAATCCCCACATTTCTAGGGAACAGCTTCTTGAAAGGTTAAAAAAAGAAAAGACGAAAATAGGCGGGTTGATTTCAGACGAAACCCTAATGCGAATGATCGCCACTGATCTAGGGCTAGAAATCCAAAAAAGTGATGCCTTGAAGTTTTTGCTTTCCATAAAGGATTTGTTGCCAAATTTAAATGATGTTACAATTGTTGGGCGCGTTGTCGCAGTTTTTCCTTCCAAGACCTTTGAAAAAATTAAAAAAGGAAAGGTTGCAAGCCTTATTGTTGCAGATAAAAGCGGGTTATTAAGAGTAGTCTTATGGGATGATAAAGCAAATGTAATCGATTCTGATGAGATTAAAATCGGAGAAGTAGCGCGCTTTTCTCACGGTTACACAAAAGAAAATCGAAGGGGAAAGGTTGAATTACACATCGGAGATAAGGGAGAAATCGAATCTAACCCAAAAGGCGTAAAAGCAGAGGATTTCCCATCAATAGAGGATTTTGCGACAAAAATAAACGAGATAACCAAAGCCTATAGAACCAAAAGAATAAATCTGGTAGGAACAGTCGAGGAGGTTTTTTCCTCTCTTACCTTTAAAAGAAAGGATACAAGTGAAGGAAAAGTTATGCGTTTCATCTTAAAAGATGAAACTGCAGAAATACCCGTTGTCGTTTGGAACCAAAAGGTCGATGAACTTGAAAAATTTTTGAGAAAAGGTTCGCAATTACAGATAGTGAACGCAAAAGTTAAAACGGCCCAAAACGGTGGATTAGAGGTTCATGTTAACATCGAAACTTATGTTGGATTAGCTAAACCCACAGAAAAGTTCTTTAAAATAGCCGATTTAAAAGAGGGTTTGAAAAAACTTAATGTGCAAGGTGAAGTTATAACAGAACCTATTTTGCGAGAAGTAAAAACATCAGATGGTGAAATTGTAAAACTCGCCGTCTTCGAGTTGCAAGATAATACTGGAAGAATTTGGGTTTCAGCATGGCGGAAACATGCTGATTTCGCAGAAAAATTGAAACTTGGCGATGAAATTCTATTAAAAAATGTCTATGTAAAGAAGGGTTTCAGTGGTCAACTTGAAATATCAACAAAAAACTCTACACAAATGCTTTACAGAAAATAAACCCAAACGCTCAGCATAAAATCTAGACCTACGGCTTTGGACAGTTAGATGTTTCGATTTTTCTTGTTATAGCAGTTCAAACAATATTGGTGCCGGGGGGGCGATTTGAACTCCCGACCTCCAGATCTCTTTTCTGACCCCGATCAGAAGTTCCGAAACACCAGACGGTTTCGGATCAGATTATGAGTCTGGCGCCCATTCCAGGCTAGGCTACCCCGGCAGTTTTTCGAATCACCTAACTCTATTCTTGTTTTTTCTAGAGAGCACTTGAATATAAAAATTAAACGTTAAGTTTTTGCTTCCATATGCTTTATACTTTATTTTATAACTTTTGGCTAAGAAACCTTTTTTGAGTTTTTATTATAAAAAAGCTAAGTAAGGTCAACATAAACATCAATAAGAGAACAAAAGTTGAACTAAACTCTGGCATAACATTTTCTGAAGATGTAACGCTGAAGTCTATTCTTTTTTCAAGCCAATAACCTTCACTGCCATGAACAGTTTTCACATACAAATTAAAAGTGTAGTTGCCTATGTCTAGTTTTCCTAATGAATAGGTAAAGTTGGCTGTGTGAAGAATCTGTAAGCAGACATCGTCTTTGCGTGGAACAAGTATGGTAACAGTTACTGAAAACGAATTTCCATCTTTAGAAATCAAACCGAAATCCTGTACAAAAGGAGGATGCGTGCGAAACAGGAAATTAACGTAAACTTTTACTTCATCTAAAATCGTTGGGTTTTCAGGTTTTATATTTACAACGCAATCAAAAAAATCTGCAGAAACCGAGGGTGAACTACCTATTAATAATGCTGTAAGCCATATTATGGCAAAAATCATTAGCTTCTTTTTCATGTCTTCCAACTAGATAATTAGTTCTGAAGTTTAATTTATTGTTTACGTTAGGTCTCTTTATTTAACAAGTTTTTCTACTCCAGAACGCTTTCCAATGTATACATACTTGGCTATATTTGAAAAAATTCCCACATCCACCACTCCCGTAATAACTTTCAACTTGTTCTCAAGTTCTTCGGGGTCATGAATCAAACCAAACTTTGCATCAATTATGATGTTGTTGTTGTCGGTTATTACAGGACCAACTTTTTTTATTCCCTTTCTTAAAACCGGTTTTCCGCCAAGCTCTTTTATGTTATCAATTACCAGAGGTACAGAGAAAGGTATGACTTCCATTGGAACAGGATGGTTATTCTCTCCTAATGTTTTGACTTTTTTCCTTTCATCAGCAATAATGACTAGTTCTTTTGAGGCCTTTGCTAGGATTTTTTCTTTTAAAAGGGCCCCTCCCATGCCTTTTATCAAGTTCAAATGCTCGTCTATTTGGTCTGCTCCATCTATTGTTAAGTCTGGATTTGGATGTTCCTCTAACGTGGTTATAGGAATCTTATTTTTAACAGCCAGCATGAAGGCCTGATAAGATGTTGGAACACCTAAAACATTTATTCCTTCTCTTTCGATTCGTTTTCCTATTTCTTCTATGGCATAAGCTGCTGTGCTTCCGCTTCCCAATCCGACGATGAAACCGTCTTTTAGGTGCTTAGCGGCTTCTCTGGCTGCATTCTTTTTTGCTTCTTCAATCCATTTTTCATTAGGTTTCAATTTCCATTTGCCCCAGTTTTTCTAAAACTTTTTCAACCTCAGCACGGATTTTTTCTATTCGTTTTTCTGCTTCTGTTCTTGGGCTTGGCTTCGCGGGTGCCCTTTTTCTTCGTCTTCGTCTTGCTTTTTCTTCTGCAACAAGTTTTTCCGTTTTTGCTGTTGTAGACTCTTTCACTGCAGGTATTGTTATCTCTTTTACTGGTTTTATTTCCACTTTAGAGCGTAATTCCTCTATTTTACTGCTTAGTTCGTCGAAACGTTCGCTGAAAAGCTTTATGAGATCTTCTTGCATTGCCTCAAGCTCATGTAAGGCAACTAAAGTTTCGTCTTTAGACATAGCCTCCTTAACTGCCATCATCCTAGACTTATAGGTCCGAGCCAAACGCTCCCTTTCTTCCTCGGTAATTTTCCCTTCTGCATGCGCCTCGTAAAGACGACGAATGGCATCACTTAAAATTTCTCTCTCAAGCTCCAATATTCTAAGCTCTTCTCTCGCTCGAACTGCTTCCTCTTTAGGAACAGTTTTCAAAATTTTAAACGGTGAAGGCCTAAAATCGGTTTCTACTTCTTCCTCCATTTCTTTCCTTCTTTTTCCTCGTTTTTTCATTGCATAAATTACTATTATGCTGGCGATGGCGACCCCTAATACTATCAAAATGTATATTAGGGGCTCTTCAAAGGGCAAGAATTGCTTCCCTCTTCTTATTTTCATTATTCTTTAACATATATAAAATTATCAAAAACCAAGATTTATGGAAAATTTTCACGAAAACAGCAAATTTTTTACAATTAATGCTTATAGCGCCTTCACTAAAATGTTGGCAATGCTAGAAATCTATGAGTTGTAAGTATACGTTATGCAGCCTTGATTTTCACTCATTTTTTCTGAGACTTCGTTGATTACGCATCAAGAGCATCACCTGTTTGTTCATAAATACCATTTGTAAAGTAAAATTTGGTTAGAGCCTCGGGCTGGGTTTGTGTATCGGTTTAAATCCTTGGTTTTTATAATCGCCCAGATAATTATTGCGAAAAAGATAAATTTCTAGTAAGCGCTAAAATGACTTTACAAGCAAAAAATTTAGAATGAATAGGCTGCCTCCGATATGATCTCAGGAGCACTTCTTAGCTATGATTATCCAGCAATTGCCAACTGGTTTAGTTTTTTCTTTGTAAGCTTTAAGTACGTTAAAGCCCGCTTTTTGGGATTCTTTTAGATACTGTTCTTTGGATTTTGGCCAAGCAGCTATTATAGGCAAACAAACCTCTTTTTCTTTACCTTGAGCTTTAATTTTTCGCGGAATCAGGTTTCCGGGGCTTTCTTCCTATCTTTTTATAGAATTCGTTTGCAGAAATAGGTTCATCAGCTCCGATGTTGCATGAAAAATATACGCCGTTATGTTTCAAGATTCTGTGGGCCTCGCGTAGATGTCTGTCTCTTACTTGCTGGTTTATCATCATATGTAAACAAGCGACATTAATCGCCAGATCATAAGTATAATTTCTTATCGGAAGATGCGTAACGTCAGCCACCAAGAACTCTATTGGAAGGCCTTCTCTCTTAGACCACTTCTTTGCACGTTTTACAGCTGACCGTGATACATCAATAGCAGTGACGTAAACCTCCTCTTGGGCTAAGAAAATCGAATCCCTACCTTCTCCACAACCCATATCAACTGCTCTCAAGCCCTTGGTCAAATGAAAATCATGAAGGAACCTGACTAGGGATTCGGTGGGCAATGGTTCTTCCCAAAACTCTGCACCTTCCTCGTAGACCTTACGATATCTCTTCTCATAAGCACAAGGATCGTAGGAATACTTGTTCATATCTGCTCTAATGGTACTGATTCCAAAAAATAAGAATTGCCATGTCCACAAAAAAGCATTTCACAGTCAAACTTGGAGCCTCGGGCGGGCTTCGAACCCGCGACCTCCGCCTTACCAAGGCGATGCCCCACCAGACTAGGCTACCGAGGCTTAACTTTTATCCTAAGAAAAGAATTTAAACTGCAAATTTAGAGCTTTCGATTCAATTAATGCATCTTGGAAACTTAAAGGTTAAATCATAAATTTTACAACAACTATTATGGATGTATGGGAAGAATGGGCTATTTTTGGCTCTCCTTTCTCCCCACCAAAAAGCAAATCCATTCTTCCCAAGAACATGCCAAACTATTATTTTATGCTACAGCAAGTATTGGAAGTTAAAAAGCGCAGATATTTAATCAGTTAAAAGGATTGTTTCTTCCTAAGATCTGCAGCATTTGATGCTGAAGAGTAATTGACTAGTTTCTTCTCTTTTCGATTTCTCTCTTGTAATTTCCTGCCACCATTCCTAACATACACCATACTATTGGAGAAAGCAATCTACGTGGAATCACAGCTAATATTCCGAGATTTAATATAGAATATTGAGGAAACTGGAGTTGTTTCAATCCATATCCAAGAAATAAACCAGCGATGATAGAAGTGGCTAATACAAGCTATTAAAACCGTTGTTAATGTTTTTGTAAGTCTGTAGTTTTTCCCCAAGTAAAAATTGAGTAGTAACAATCCTATTGAAGTGCCTATTCCTACAACGCTTAAGATATTTTGTCTGTATATGCCAGAGATAGCAATTTCTTCGGGCTTAATCCAGCTTCATGCATTAATATAGGCCAGAAAGGAGCATCAGCAACCGACCAGTTTACCAAAAACTGAACCATAAAAACGGCCAACATGATAATTGCCAAGATCATCTTCTCGGAAATTTCTTCTTCCATAAATATTACCCATGCACAAACTAAGATCATAAAGCCAATTTTTTCTCTATACGGTTTCAAAAATCTTCTCAGACATCAAGATAAAATGTTAGGCTTTGCAGAGTACATGTACTTCCATATTATCCGAGATTCTCCAATAAAATTCAACCCTTTCACAATATAATTGATGATTAAATATAAAATTAAGCAATGATTCACGGTTCATGTTTAAACCATCTTTAAAGATTTAGCTTCCCTCCAAACATAAAGAGGACTGTTCTAAATTGTTAGGAATATATCTACATATTAACAAACATTATTTTTAATTCAAGTCGCATAGGGATACCAGAAATATAAGTATGTGAACTAGTATGGGAGACAAATTAGTTAAATCATGGAAAATGAAAAGTCCAAATGCTAAACATACATTAGTGGTCGAGCTTTGGCAGAGACCTGATGGAACACGATATAGAAAGACGCATAAAAAGTAACAAAAGTCATAGTATCATTCAAGTGATTACTTCTGGCTAGAGGAGTGCATGATATGCCACACAATAAGACAATGAGAGCCATAAAATTCCTTGGCTTTGCTATTACGCTTTGGCTTTTATGCATTGCTTACGCCATTATAAGTCTCGGAGATTAAAGCTACCTCCTTTTTTCTAAAGAACTGTTTATCATGCGAAATCCAACAAAGGCTATATGCCAGTTATTTATGCCTGTTGTTAGACCCTATTATACAACTTACAACTACAACAAGTCTAACCTAAGTGCGAAAAACCGAATCTACTTTAAGGATGGTCAACAATAAACTTAAAGGCAAATAATCCAGTTTTTAAGAACAAACTAGAATACTTTAAAATTGATTGTAGAGAAACCTACGATTACAATCTCCCGGTTATTACCAAAGAAAACAAATTAAAATGGAAGAGGACATCTAGAGCAAATAGGAACAATTAGTATACACGAAAGGCTTTCCATAAATAAACGGTTAAACAGAAAAGTAAAACATCTTCAAAAATCACGAAGGAATTGCGGGGGTGTCCGAGTCTGGTCAAAGGAGACAGGCTTAGGACCTGTTGCCGTAGGGCTGCGTGGGTTCAAATCCCATCCCCCGCACTTGCACAAAACACATTTAGATTCCTAGTTTTCGATAAATACTAAACAATGAGAAACTTCACTTACAGTCTAGCGAGGATAAAAAAGGTATGAGGTATATTTTTACAAAGCTTTACTTGATCTTTCCTGCGCCGAGTATCCAACCTACAGCAACCATAAAGAAGCCAATAAAGTAGAGTAAGTTGCCGATTAGGATAAGGTGTGATACTGGTATCAGATGGGAGATGAAAGTTACGATAGCCCCTAACAATAACAATGTGACAGAAGCTTCTGCACTTCTAAGCTGAATACTGCTGGCAGCAACTCTTTTCTCCTCTATTTCCCTCGCCCAGTTTTTCATTGCAAGTCCCACAAACAGAATTAGGATGCTCATGCAGAGAAAATGAGCATGTGCAGAGATGAACATGCTTGCTATGTTTTCTTGAGTTGATTGAACATAGCCCAAGTAAAAGCCGCTTACTAACCCAATTACAACATAGACTAGGCCAATGCCAGTAGTATAGTATGAGAGTCGCAGAACTCTTTTTGCCACAGTCAAATGGACAGACCTCCGGACATATTTTTCTTTACTTGTTTTATTTAAAAATATCTGAGAACCGCTTAGCAGCAAAAACTCTACAATTAATACTAAATCTACACTGTTAGATGCAACATGCACTGTTATAGGTCCTGAACCCCGCTAAGTGAGTAAATTCCAGATAAAAAAGGCCTCTCAATGACCCTATTATTTGGATAGAAGTTAGTTTCCTAAAGTTTTTATGTGTCTTTCTTTAATAAACTGTAATGAGGAAGAAATATGAAAAAAATTGTTGCAGCTATTGTGATAGCATTTTCTATACTGCTTTTGACTCCAAACCTGATAGTTTTCGCCACCTACCAAGAGAGAGTCCCAGTAATTGTAGTGTTCAAAGAAAAGCATAACTTAGATTCTGTAAGAGCCTTAGGAGGCAAAATTAACATAGTTTACAAGTTCCAGCCAGCAGTTGCAGCAATGATTCCGAAGCAAGCGATGGACGCTTTAAGCAAAAATCCTATTGTGAAATATGTTGTTCCTGACTTACCAATCGAACTCGTGGGCGAAACCCTGCCATGGGGAGTAGAAAGAATCGGCGCTCCAGCAGTACATGCCGCGGGAAACAAAGGAACAGGAATAAATGTAGCAATCCTAGATACTGGCATAGATACGGATCATCCAGATCTCTCATACGTTTATGGGTACGACTTCTCTGGCGACAATGACCCCGATCCTGAGGACTTTGACGGCCACGGTACACATGTCGCGGGAACCGTTGCTGCTCTAGATAACGACATTGGAGTTATAGGAGTGGCTCCAGAGGCTAACCTGTACATTCTCAAAATTTTCACTGACGACGGAAGTGGAAGCTATAGTGATGCAGTAGAAGCTCTTGAGTGGTGTATCGGAACATACAGCGACGACATCTCAGGAAACGAGATACAAGTCATCTCAATGAGTTGGGGTTCCAATGTGGAGCAAGGTGATCCTGGAATAGAACCATGGATTAACCAAGCGTATGACCTTGGCATACTGCTAATTGGTGCTGCAGGAAACGAAGGAAACCCCCCGGGAATTGGTGACAATGTTATATACCCTGCCAGATACGAGAACGTGGTGGCAGTAGCTGCTACAGATGACACGGATACTCGCGCATGGTGGTCAAGCACAGGTCCAGCAGTTGAACTAGCTGCGCCAGGAGTAAGCATCCTTTCAACATATTTAGACGGTGGGTACGCTACTATGAGCGGTACTTCGATGGCTTGTCCTCATGTCTCCGGTACTGCAGCACTGGTTCTGAATTCGGATGTAGACTCTAACTACGATTTCGACGGCGATGGAGTATGGGATAATGACGAAGTGAGAAAGAAGCTACAAGACACCGCTGACGACTTAGGAGACCCTGGCAGAGACTCCAAATATGGTTACGGACTAGTGGATGCAGATGAAGCAAGCGGAGTAGAAGAAGCTCCACCTCCTACGGAACAAAAAATGCATGTCGGCGACATCTCTATGTGGTACAATAAAAGAGGAATAAACTACATTGTATACACCGAAGTGCCAATCTTAGACGAATCAGATCAACCCGTTGCCGAAGCCACAGTGTATTTGGACATCACTTTACCTGATGGATCTGTTCAAAGTTTCAGCGGAACAACAGGCTCCGATGGCACAGTAACATTTAGTCTAAGATCAAGACTCACCGGAACCTACACTTCCACAGTTACAGACGTCGTCAAAGAAGGTTGGATCTACGACTCAGCAAGTAACATCGAGACCAGTGAATCATTAACCGTACCCTAAAGCCTTCCTTTTTTNAATATGTGAAAGCGAGTAAAATCCACGACCTGTTTTGACACGTTTAAACAAATGGGAAAACAGGAGATACGTCTGCTTTTTCCATGCGTTATGATAGGCAAAGAATAAAATTCTAAATTGTGAGAGTCCCTATTCTCTTAAAGTATCTTTATAAGTAATCTTCTGGATCCCATGCCACCGCCCAGAGATAGAACAATGTCCCCGATTGTTATTGTACCAGTAATAGAGTCAGAGGAAAAAATAAAAGTAAACATAGTTGGCAGAAAATATTTGATTATAGTCCGTGTTGTTACATTAATATGTGTATATGCACACTTCACTTCATACGGTTTTGATATCAATTCTTTGGAGAAAAATATTTTTCCTGTTAATCCATCAATATGACATATGTCATACCTTATAAATATTAGAAATCCTGTAACGTTTTTACATGAGTTTATTGTTTTTAATGCGTTGAATAGTCGCAATTACATAAAGTCAGATGGCTGCAAAATTTCTCGTCTCTTAACAATTTCCTTAAAATCAACGTAGTTTCCGTTAACTATTTTAAGCTTAGCATCAATCTTCTTCTTTTCGATTTTTAGAACATTGTAAGAATTGCAGAAAAAGCCACGCAGTTTTTCGCATGAAACACTGCCAGCGTGCACCACAAGCATATCTTCTATTTTCCATCTCCAAGGTCTATGTCGATGCCCACATAAAACTAGATCAACTTTGGATTTTATCAGGCTCCTTAAAACGTCTCCAGCATCCACTATGGTTATCTGGTCAGCACCGGTGTCTGGAACAGGGATAATATGGTGGTGTATGGCTACTATTTTCACTTTATCCTTGTATTTTTCAAGAGTGTTTTCAAGCCATAAATTCTGTCTGTGACCGACTTCTCCGTCATCCCTATCCGGTCTTGCTGAGCTAAGAATGACAATAACTCCGTCGTCCATTTCAGTTACTTGTGAAAAAGAGAAAAATTCTTTGAAAAGTAGATAGCCTGTAGAACGGTAATCATGATTTCCACTTACATACAGAATTTTTTCGGTCCTTAGCTTTCTCAGTTCTTTTGATGCTGTTTGAAACTCTGATATCAAACCGTTTTCTGTTAGGTCACCTGTAACCAGAACAACATCAGGAGATAAGGCATTAATTTCTTTAATAGCTGTTCGCAGAGTCTCTCTACGAAACATTTGACCGCAATGTAAATCTGAAATTTGAACAAGCAACATTCTAAGCACTAGATGTTTCTATTCTCTGCTTGAAAGTATTACGATGTAATCTGCTGTGTCAGCACACATGTCAGCGGCATATTCAATGAACTCAACCAAATCGTCAAATATAACCATGGTTCCGCTGTTCACTTGATCGCCGTATTTGACAAACAAAGACTTTGTTTTAAGATATCCTTCGTCGAGTTCCCGTTCAATTTCCTCAACTTTTTTTGCTCCTTTAATAGCATCTGATGGTTTCGCCGTTATTTTCTCAATACTTCCGCGCAAAGCATGGGCACAGTCAACCAGTTTTGATGTAGTCTCTACCACACTTTCCCAAAGTTCTTTAGGAATTTGAGAATCTACAAGCATCTTGATGCACCTTCCTGCATCTTTAACGTGGTCTGCTAGGGTATCAAGCCTTTTCACCAAATGCATAAGGTCTTCACGATAGTCTGCAAACAAAGCTGAGCCCTTCGACAGTTCCTTAAAAACTTCGGTGCGAAGACTATCCACTTCTTTCTCTACTTTGAAAATGTTATCAATGCTTCGGACAGCCTCTTTCTTCTTTGTTTCTGCCATATGTTTAGTTGCCTGATGAAGCAACGTTACAGTATCTAGGGCTTTGAGTATTTGTTCTTGAGCTAAATCTAAAGCCTTTGTTCGCCGTCTTCTTTCGAACCATGCATAACTTTTCTTTTCCAAATTCTGCATCCTCCTCTCCATCTATTTCAAAGATACTTATAACATTTTATTAACAGCATCCAAACATTATCTTAAGATAACCCTTTCACCTGTGGCGATATAAACCAAGGATTCTCCTATATATGTTGCATGGTCAGCTATTCTTTCAAGATATCTTACCACCAGAACATTTGAAATTAAGCTTTTCGTTCTAATTGGCATCCTTGAAAACTGTTTTAGAACATTCATATACAATTCGTCCACCTCATTTTCTATCCCAGCTAATTTTTTGGATAATTTTGCATCATGGCCTTTTAACGCGGTTATACTCATATGCACCATTTTCGCAACTTTCTCAGCTAACTGTTCTAATTTATAGTCAACTAATACACCTTTTTCTAATTTGGCAAAGGTTTTGTGGTCGAAAGATATATCAAGAGCATATCTTCCATATCTCTCAAGGTCATAAGCAATTTTCATGTAAGACTTTAAAATTCGCAGATCCGAGGCAACGGGTTGGTATCTGGCAATTAGTTCAAAAGCATCATCTTCAACTTTTCTTCTCATGGAAACTAAAGCTTCTGAAAGAGAGCGAACCTTGTTTATTACATCTATTCCGTTAAGAAAACCTTCTATGGAGGTTACTACTGCATTTTCGGCAATTTCGCCCATTTTAATTAAGGTTGTTGAAAGATTTTCCAATCCTGCATCAAGTAATCTGCTCAAAATAGCCACCTACCCAAATTCTCCAGTTATATATTTCTCCGTGAGTTCGGTTTTTGGATTTTCAAATATCTTTTTAGTTTCATCAAATTCTACAAGTTCTCCAAGGTAAAGGAAGCCAGTGAAGTCGGATACTCTTGCCGCTTGCTGCATATTATGCGTAACTATGATTATCGTGTATTTTTTACTTAGTCTCCGTATAAGTTGCTCTATTTTTGCCGAGGCTAGGGGGTCGAGAGCCGAAGTCGGCTCGTCCATTAGTATGACTTCAGGCTCTACAGCAAGAGCTCTTGCTATACACAGTCTTTGTTGCTGACCACCAGAGAGACTAGCCCCAGATTTGTGAAGCTCGTTTTTTACTTCCTCCCATAGACTAGTAAGTTTAAGACTTTTTTCCACGATCTCATCGAGTTTACTTTTATCATTCAACCCAGTCAGTTTAAGTCCAGCTGCCACATTATCATATACTGACATCATAGGAAAAGGGTTCGGTTTTTGGAAAACCATGCCTACCTTCCTTCTAATAATAACTGGATCAACGTCTTTAGCGTAAATGTTTTCTCCGTTCAACAAAACTCTCCCGGAAACTTTACCTCCTGGACTTAGTTCATGCATTCGATTAATACATCTGATGAGAGTAGTTTTGCCACATCCAGAAGGGCCGATTATGGCAGTCACTGCTTTTTCCGGAATTTTCATATAAATATCTTTTAATACTTTTTTTGCGTTGAACCATGCATTTAAATCTTCAATTTCGATCTTGTAGCTCATCTTATTTTACCCATATTTTTCTCGAGTGTAATACCTTACCATTACGTTGATTCCTAAAATCATCAGTATTAAGACCAATGCAGCTCCCCAAGCCCTAGGCCAGTCTACAGTGCTATAGGGAGACTGAGAAAAATTAAATATTGTTAAAGACAATGCCGCACTAGGTTCAGTGAAACCGCCAAACCAAAATCTGCTACCTAAAATCGTTAAAAGCAATGGAGCAGTTTCTCCAGTTACTCTTGCCATAGAAAGAAGAATCCCAGTAATCATTCCTTTTTTCGCATTACGCAAAACAATAGTCAACGTGGTTTTCCATCTCGGTATTCCAAGGGCCAATGCAGCCTCTTTTATCGTGATTGGAACCAGAAGTATGGCTTCCTCTGTGGTTCGTGTCACTATGGGAATCATCATAATTGCCAAAGCGAAAGCCCCAGCAATCACAGACCACCCTATTATAGTCACTATAATTATCCAGCTAAAAATACCTATTACAATGGAAGGGATGCCACTAAGAACATCGTTCAAATATCTAGACACATAAGTAAGTTTAGTATTTCGAAATTCTGCTAAAAAGATTCCAGAAAAAACCCCAACGGGAACTCCAACCAAAGAGGCTAATCCAACTACGATGAGTGTCCCCTGAATTGCAGGTCCCACTCCACCTCCAGCTTGACCTAAGGGAGGTATTTGTTCTGTAAAAAAGCTTAGGTTTATTGCAGATACCCCCCTAATCGTTGTTTCAATTAAGATATTCATTAGCGGAATCAACGCTATTATTAAAGCAACATAAGAAAGCAATACCATTACTCGATCCTTAACTTTTCTGAATCTATATGAAACCATTTTAAAGAGTCACGATCCCTTCACTCTTTTCATTGTTTGCCAAACAATTACTATTGCAAAAGCGTTTATAGCTAAATTAAGAACAAACAATACCAGTCCAACTTCTATCAGTGCAGAAATGTAGACTGGGGGAGAGCTGGCTTCTGTGAATTCATTGGCTATAATAGAAGCCAATGTATAGCTTGGATCAAAAAGGGAGTTAAAAAGGTTAAACGAATTTCCAATGACCATTGTGATGGCCATTGTTTCACCTACAGCTCGTCCCAATCCTAAAATAATTGCACCAATTACTCCGGATCTCGCATAACTCATAACCATTCTTGCGGTTTCCCAACGAGTGGCACCTAAAGCGATTATAGCTTCTCGTTGGCTATCAGGAACTGCTGCAAAAACGTCTCTCGAAATAGCGGAAATTGTAGGAATTATCATCACCGCCAATACAATACTGCCTGTTAAGACACATGGACCACGGATTGATTCCTGAAATAATGGAATGAAACCAAATGTCGCCTGTAATGCTGGATAAATGTGGTTTTGAAGAAAAGGTATTAAAATAAATATGCCCCACAGCCCATAAATTACGCTGGGAATTGCTGCAAGCAATTCTACTAAGAAGGAAACTAAAAAATTGAGGCGCTTTGGTGAAAACTCAGAAAGAGTTAATCCTATGCCAAGGCTAATTGGTGTTGCCAATAAAAGGGCCATTGCAGAAGTTACAAGAGTACCTTGGATTAGGGGAAGCACTCCAAAAGAAGGTTGCATGTCTGGTGTAGGAGGAAAAGGTTCCCAAGAAGCCCCCCAAAAGAAACTAAATCCGTAAGTTTGAAGTGATAAACGGGCGCCTTCCAAAATTTTGTAAAGCATGAGGAATAAAATAACAAAAACATTACAAGCTATTAATGCTAAAAAACCATTAAAAAGTTTATCCATTGAAAATTTCATGTATGATGTGACTTTAGAGTGAAAACTGAAAAAAATCTTGGAAATATTTTTGCCATGTTTTCTCACAATTAGCCCCGCTAACTCCAGTCGTTTACTTGTTGTCCATTGAAACTAATCATACGAAGAGTAAATTCATTGTGTTTAACAACTTTTTGTGGAAGAGGCACGTAGTGCAACTGCGGTGCATAGTGTTGCCCATCGTGAATTATCCACCACAAGAACCATGTTAAAGCATTAGCTTTCTCTTGAGTCATTTCTGGTATTACGTTGAGTTCTTTGTAAACTAGGATGTATGAGAAGCTGGTTATTGGGTAACCATCGTGAGCCTCTTCAACTAAATGGAGGTTAAAATAGCTTCCGACAGTCGCCCAACTTTCATTCCCAAGTGGAAGTGTGACAGACGTAGCCTCAACAGCAGCTGACATGGTTTGCAGTGAGGGCGCAATGAATTTTCCAGAGGGATTCTGTATTTTTCCGTATGGAATCTTGTTCTCAATAGCATAGGAAAACTCAACATATCCTATGGAGTATTGATTCTGTAAAACTAGAGCTGCTACTCCTGTGTTTCCTTTTCCCCCCAGTGTCCCTTCTGGCCATTTTGGTTTTTTGCTTGCGCCATAATAATCTCGCCATTCTTTGCTTTCGTCTGAAAGAAAACTTGTAAACACTTTCGTTGTTCCACTTGAATCAGACCTACAGCAAACAATGATGGCATTGTCCGGCAGGTTTACGCTTGGGTTAATAGTTGCCAATCTTGAGTCATTCCATCGCGTAATGTTCCGTCTAAAGATATCAGCAAGCACTTCTCCAGTAAAGTTAAGTTCACGGTCTATCCCAGGAATATTATATATTATTGCAACACCGCCTATCGTTATAGGAAGGTGCAAGGCTCCTTTAGCATTATCAAACTCGGAATCTGTCATTGGCGGATCGCTGGCTCCGAAATCGACCGTTTTCGCTATAAGCTGGTTTATTCCACCGCCACTTCCTATGCCCTCATAATCGACTTGTATACCAGTCATATCATGAAATTCTTCACTCCATTTTTGGATAAGAGGAGCTGGGAAAGTTGCTCCTGCGCCACTTAGCCTGATTGATTGTGCAGGTAGATTCGATGTATAGAAAATGAAGCTTATGATTAATACTATTAAGGCTAGTGTTTCTAGGTACACTGCAATTTTGTAGTTCATTTTGTCACCTTTTTTGGCAGTTTCTATAGAGACATTACTAGTTATTATAGACTTTGCCAATAATATTTATAAATTATATAGAGAATAATTGGTAGATGCACATGTTACATTATTCAAGCAAAAAAGTTGAAGAAACGCGAAAACTCCAAATAACGGGGGGTTCAACGTACATTATATCATTACCGAAAAAGTGGGTTATCCAAAATCACTTGGAAAAAGGAAGTTTAATAAGAATCCAAGAAGAAGGCAACATCTTGTCTCTCTTACCCATGGAATCCCTTAAGCAGCAAAAAAGGGAAAAGGCGATACTCATAGTTTCTCCTAAAACAAGTTCAGAAAGCATAATTAGAAAAATTGTTTCCGTTTATCTAGTTGGTTATGATATTATTTATATAAGGGCTAAGGAACACGCTCAATTGTCTTCTCAACAAAGAAGCAGGATAAAAAATTTTGTTCGGCACTTACTTGTAGGAACAGAAATTGTAGGAGATACAGCTAATGAGTTGACATTACATGTATTATTAAGTTATCCGCAACTCTCTATTCAAAGCGCTTTAAGAAGAATGTCTATAATAACGTCTTCAATGCATAAAGATGCTGTAGAAGCAATAAAACACCTCAATTATCAATTAGCTAGAAGCGTAATTGACACCGACAATGAAGTTGACAGGTTCAACCTCTACATAATAAGACAATTAAAAATGGCAATACAAAATCCAAGGATAATAAAAGAAATAGGGTTAAAAAGCACCAGAGAATGTTTGGGCTATCGTCTTATAACCAAGTCTGTTGAACGAACCGCAGACCATGCGGTTAACATAGCGGAGAACATATTGCCACTAAAGAAACAGCTAAATAAAGGTATCAAGGAAAAAATTGAGGAACTAAGTACATTTGCAGTTTCGATGTTTGAATTGGCAATAGAGTCCCTCTTCAAACAGGATTATAACCTTGCGGAAAGCATTATTACAAAATCAAAGGAAATATCTTCAACAGAAAAGGAGGCTGTGGCTTATTCAGGAAAAGCTGGTGTAGACGAAATCGTAAATTTAAGGCTAATCATTGAAAGTATGAGGAGAACTGCAGAATATGCCACTGACATAGCAGAAATCGTTCTTAACCTCACTATCGAGTCAACATTAAAGAATAAGGTTGTCAGGAAAGTTAAACTGACATAATTATTTCCAAACTACACTACGACCGTGATTCCTGTTTTTCCGATACCCAATAAGCACTCTTATTACCTTTCTCATCAATTATATATTCTTTCTTAAAAATCGGAACTTCCTTTTTATAACGTTCCACAGCCTCTTCCATGACCAGAAATACATCATTCCGGTGCATCCCTGCCACTAAAACGTAAACTAATTCCTCGCCCACATCGAATTTTCCAAGAAAATGGTGGATTTGAACATCTATAATTCCTTTTTTCTTCTTTAAATCTCTGCATATATTTCCTAAAACTTCATCTGCTTTTTCCTCGTAAGCTTCGATTTCAAGTTTTTCAACTTTCTTGCCGGTTTCTGTCTTTCCTCTTACAACTCCTATAAAAATGGCTAAAGCACCTGCTTCTTCGAATTCATGGACCGACTTAACTTTATCAATTAGGTCGTTTAGAGATATCTCCCCCTTTTTATGAACTCTTTGGTTTAGATTCAAGTCTACACCCCAGTTTCTAGCAAGGTATGAATGAATAAAAATATTGTTTAAAGTTATTAAGCAGAGAAAACCTTCGAGCTTAGATAGGTTTGCATATCTTCGGTTACGGCTGAGGGCAAAGGCAAATCTTTCATAGTTAACAAACCCGGTGGGGCATTCAACACTTTAGGAATCATGTTGACAACTACAGCAACCGTTCCAATGTCCCCGTGAACACCGCCAGCTATCTTCTCATAAATCTTGGGGACGCCTCCTATTAAAATCGCATCGTATTCTTCTTCGACCCCAGCGTGAGAAACAAACTCCAGCACTATAACCGGCTTTCCGCCTCTAATTCCATGTGCAACGCTTTTTAAACCTGCAACTTGACCAGGCTTGACAGTTATGAAGGGCGTTACTATTTCTCTGTCAGCTATGACCGGTTCTGGTGCGAATTCCTTTATTTCATCCAGTTTCCATCCGAGTGCCGCCGCAATCATAGCTATTGATTCTACTAGACCTACGTGACCAGTTATCTTCTTCTCATTAATCATTTTTCTAAACTCTTCTGGAGAAAGCCCTGTTCCGATTTTCTTTTGATATGGTATTCTACGCTTAGACGAATCCATCATCCTGGTTACTTTTATGTTGTCTACGCGTTGGCATGCTCCAGTCAAGGTTATGGGCAGTGTATCCATTAAATATCCTGGATTGATCCCTGTTCCGAGAACTGTTACTTTGTGTTTTTTGGCAAGTTCATCTATTTCGACTGCGAGTTTTGGATGCTTATAGTATGGATAGGAAAGTTCTTCACATGTTGATATGATGCTAATTCCGTTTTTTACGCAAAGAGAAATTGTCGGATAAATGTCCTTCAGATAAGATCTTGTTGCCACAATGGCTATGTCTGCTTTTACATTTGAAAGAAGTTCTTCAGCGTTATCTGTAACCGTGACTCCGATGTTTTTGCCTAACTCTAAGAATTGGCCTACATCTTTTCCTGAAAGTTCTTTTGCTATGTCCATTGCACCGACTATTTGTATTCCCTTCTTTTCCAGAATTCCCTTAGCTATTAATTTACCCATGGGACCTAAACCAAAAAGCACAACTTTAACAGGGTTTTCCATTTAAAGTTCCTCTCTTATAGAGAATTCAGTATAGGGGTTGAAATTATTATGTTTTTATATGTTTTTGAGAAGTTTTCCGTATCCGTTGATTTTGGTTGACGCTCCCACCTTCTTGAGAACAGCCCATACGGTGGCGGTATTACTTGAGACAACTGGTTTTCTAAGCGAATTTTCTAGTTCCTCTATAACACTTATTGTTGGGAGATTTGTGCAGCTTAGGAATATTCCTTCTGCCTCTTCATGATTAAGATTGAGAACTAAATCCATAAGAATTCTTCTGTCTACTCTACCGATCGTGAGATTGTCTGATAGGCCTAGGCCTTTTAAATCTATTACACTAAACCCATTCAAGAAGAGAAAATCTCTCTCTAACTTGTTGATTTCATCTATATACGGAGTTGCAACCGCAATTTTCGTTATTTCAAGATTTTTCAGAGCGCTTACCACAGCCCCTGCCGTTGTCACCGCGGGTTTTCCAGAAATCTTCTCTATTCTTTTTTCTATTTCTTCGTCGTATCCTATTCCTTTATAAAGACTTCCACTTGTACATCCATAACTAATTATATCAACATCAGCATCTGCAAGTTTTGAGGCTTCTTTTTCGATCTCTTGCTCCATTTCGGCTAAACTTTTAACGGTCACATTCCGAAGTTTGAGTCTACCGGTGTGGACTGTAAATCCTTCTGGCAGTAATTTAGAGAATTCCAATTCCATAGTGGTATTAGAAGAGGGAATAAGTAAGCCAAGTCTAATCAAAATTTGCCTCTACCCCTCACCTCATATTTTTCTAGCTACAGATTAATGTGTGCAACATATTAATCATTGACAAGTGGATATTGTGAGGAATTCCATCGACTAGAGGCTTGTTTTGGCAACTTACACCATTAACGGCTCCAGCTTCAAACAAACTTTTAAGCATAGATTCTTCAATGAGGGGATCGTGTAAAATCCCCTTTTTCTTTGTTACGGCTTGCAGGCATGCCTCGATTCCATAAGCGCCCCAATTAGAAATGGATGCTGTGACGAGCAAACTAACTCTTGATTCTGCGGCTATGCCTCCTTTACATGGACATTGACAAGTTTTGGCAAAAGGCACATACTCTTCTACAGTTCGCTTTATATTTCCCATTCCGACTTCGTTTCCGCCATCGCCAATTCCAACGGTTAATATGCCTTGCCTATTCCCTTTTTCAATAAGAGGCTCAACTTTGGCATGAAAAGAAGTTATGTTTAATCCTCTCATTGTATGATATTCACCTTCGCTGTTCTTTCCAGGTTTTTCAATTGCAATTATAATGGCGGGACTATACTTCTCAAGGATTCTCTCAGCTTTCTCTTCCGCTTTGTTAAGATTAAGAGGGAAATCTATAAGAGACACTGCAGTTTCTTTTTGGGCTAGTTCTTTGATATCAGTAGTTCTCATTTTAGCTGCCCTTAACGTCTTTAACAGAAATTCTTGAGACTTTTCTTCAATTATGAGAATTGGTTTAGCTTCAAAAGCTAAATTTAATGCCCTAGCTAAAGCCACAGCTCCTGGTGGACCATCGCTTTCCTGTACATATTTCGGCGGTAAGATAAAACCGGTTATAACTATTATATAGTCTCTCCTATCTATTGTATCTGTTATTTGTTGAGCAGCTGTCATGGTAAGCGGACGGTTGGTTAACTTGCGTGCAGCCTCATACAGCCAATAAATTATACCTCTTGCTTTTAGGTCTACAGTTATTAGTCGATCTATTCCTTCGCCTATGGATTCTCTCTTTTCCGTTTTGTGCCACCTACGCGGATTAATATTAAGTTATTGGATATAAAATAGGCTATGAAAAAGAAGCTTATTTTTGTAAATTCTTGATCTTATGAAAAAACTTTACATTTGTAAACCTTTATATCTTTGAGCCCCTCAAAACTAAGAGGGCTAAAAACCCTTGAAAACTGCAAACACAATGATTTCCAAGGAAGATTTCCGAAAGTTTTTAGACATTGAAAAATTAAAATACTGCTTTGAATGCGGAATTTGCACAGCAAGCTGTTCTATGGCAGAATTATTAGGAAAGGACTACAATCCTAGAGCATTGCTGGAGGAGATCCTGCTAAATCCTGAAGAGGTAATAAATTCCTATCAACTTTGGCTTTGCGCATGGTGCTATCGCTGCTACAGACGTTGCCCTCAGGCTCTAAAAGTGCCCGAAATCTTTTCCTTTCTAAAGTCAAAAGCAGTAGAAAATGGGCATCTGGATCCTTTAAATGTGGCCCTTCAGAAAATTGTTAAGCAGGTACCATTACCTACTGTAGCCACACTGATTTGCTTCCATCCTGAAAGAGCTGGGATAAATAAAGATGAGATATTAAAGAAAATGGAAAAAATGCTAAGAGAATACTTAAAAGAGATAGAAAACAAAAAAGCTTTAACATCGGCTTCTAGACATAAAATAGCGGTTATAGGTTCTGGACCAGCTGGACTTACGGTAGCTTTTGAATTGGCAAAAGAGGGTTATAACGTCACAGTTTTTGAAAGCCTTCCAGAAGTAGGGGGTATGCTACGGAAATGCATTCCAAAATATCGTTTGCCTAGAAATGTATTAGCAAATGAAATTCAATTCTTAAGAGAGTTAGGTGTGGAAATAAGAACTGGAGTGAAAATTGGTCGAGACTTAGGTTTTAGCGATTTGTTTAAAGAAGGATATAAAATTGTATTTATAGGTTCTGGAGCTCACAGAACCAAGAAAATAAAAATCGAAGGAGAAAGTCTAAAAGGAGTAGTTTATGCCTTAGATTTTCTGTGGAATGTTAATTCCGGCACAATAGAAGAGATTTTAAAAAAGGTTGTTATTATTGGCGGAGGAAATGTTGCTGTAGATGCTGCAAGAACGGCTATGGAACTAGGAGCGGAGGAAGTAACAATTCTGTATAGACGTTCAAGAGAGGAGATGCCTGCCAATCCTTGGGAAGTAAAAGAGATTGAAGATTTAGGTGTGAGAATTCAGTTTCTGGTTGCGCCTAAGAAGATTATAGGAGTAAATGGAAAGGTTTCGGCTATTGAATGTGTTCGCATGCAATTAGGGGAACCAGATGAAACGGGTAGAAGAAAACCCATACCCATAGAAGGTTCTGAATTTAAACAAGAAGTCGACATGATTATTTTGGCAATAGGTGAAATTCCAAATGTTGAGTTTTTGCCCAGAGAAATAGAATTAAACGAAAACGGCACAGTTTGGACTAATCCGGTAACCATGGAAACCAGCCTTAAAGGCGTTTTCGCTGGGGGGGACGTTGTAACAGGGCCTGCCACAGTTATTGAGGCAATAGCTGCTGGAAAGCGGGCAGCAGAATCTATTAAAAAATATCTCAAATCTTAGGAAGGAAGCTGATGGCAGAAGATAGGAAGATGCAAAAGAAAGTCGATGAAGAAGTTAGAATTGGAGTTTATGTTTGCCATTGTGGCCTGAATATTGCAGGTTCCGTAGACTGTGAAGAAGTTGCTAAATTTGCTGCGACCTTACCTCACGTTGTTTTGGCGAAGGATAACCGTTACACTTGTTCTGACCAAGGACAGGAAATGATAAAAAATGATATTAAGGAGCATAAGCTTAACCGTGTAGTTGTTGCTTCTTGTTCGCCACGTTTACACGAGCCTACCTTTAGAAAAACCTGCGAAGAAGCTGGATTGAACAAGTATCTTTTCGAGATGGCTAACATACGTGAACAATGCAGTTGGGTTCACCTTCACGACCGAAAAGCTGCAACAGAAAAAGCAAAAGACCTCGTAAAAATAGCAGTGGCCAAAGCTGCTCTGCTTAAGCCTGCCCAAGAAATTGAAGTACCCATATTAAGAAAGGCATTGATTATAGGCGGAGGAGTTGCTGGTATACAAGCAGCTTTGGATCTAGCTGATACTGGCTATCACGTTTATTTGGTTGAGAAGGAACCAAGCATCGGCGGTATGATGGCAAGAATAGACAAAACCTTTCCCACCATGGACTGTTCCATTTGTATTCTAGCCCCAAAAATGTCGGATGTAGGGCATCATCCAAATATTGAATTGTTGACTAACAGCGAAGTAGTCGACGTCAAAGGATATATTGGTAACTTCCATGTAAAGGTGCTAAAAAAACCAAGATATGTTAAAGCCGATTGCACTGCCTGTGGAGAATGTTCAGAAGTATGTCCAATAATAGCGCCTAACGAATTTGATGCTGGACTGGCTACGAGACATGCCATCTATACACCCTTCGCCCAGGCAGTTCCTTCCACGTACATAATTGACATGAATTTATGTTTAAATAAAGAAGGGGTAATTGTATGCGACAAATGCATAAAGGCATGTGAAAGACAAGCCATTGACTTCGAAATGAAAACAGAAACAGTAGAACTGGAAGTTGGTACAATAATTGTGGCTACTGGCGCAGACGTTTTTGACCCATCGATT
>MTLU01000015.1 GCA_002010975.1 Candidatus Bathyarchaeota archaeon JdFR-07
CAACTACGGATTGCTGATTGTTTAATCCCTCTTTCAGCGCTTTTCGGCTTGCCGACAATTGTTGGAGTTACTATAGGTTGTTTTGTAAGCAATACCTATACCTCTGTTTCATTGCCAAATGGAGTTTATGATATTGTTTTCGGTCCTCTTGCAAATTTGATAGCAACGACTTTAATTTATCTGCTTAGAAATAAACGAATGGCAGGATGTATTTTAGGTTCAGCGGTTATAGGCACTATTGTTGGTAGTTACATCTGGATTATCTTTGGACCTCCATTGGATATATTAGGTCTTAGCTTTCCTTCAAGCTGGCCAATATTAGCTGTAAGCATAATCAGTATTACAATAAGCAGTCTGATAGCCATAGCGGTAATTGGTTACATTTTATTGACCATTTTAAGCAAACCAAGCATTATTAATCCTTTAAAAGCTAGAGGGTTAAAGGTTGTTGTCGAAAAGAGTTCACATAAATCTTTCCAACTTCGTTAAGCCTATTATTTCATCGAAATCTATATCTAATGCATCTAAGACCTGATCAAAGGTTGAGTGTAGATAGGCTATATATTTGTCTACATCGATTTCATTTTTTGTTGCCAATTCCACTGGTTTGACATGGGGTTCTTTAGTAACCTTTACAAAGCTTATGAGATCGCCAGCTTTCAGTTTCATCCCTCTTTTTTGAAGAATTCTTGCGGCTTTTACATGCTGAGGTGTTGTTTTCGTATAGTGGTCTGGTTCTTCACCTAATACTACATTGAATGCCAGTTCTTCCATGCTTTCCCATTCTCTTCTTTTTAGTCGCATATAACAGTCGCGAACAATTTCAGCTATATCTTTTTTTGCCTTTTCGAAGTCTTCGGAAGTTTTTACCATGGCTAACCTTTCTTTCATTCTATCGAAAGCTTTCTTAATATACAATGGGATGTGTTTCTTTTTGCCTGTTAAGCCCTTCACGTCAACACTGCCATCTTCGAAAACTCCGAGATAGTTTTTCTTTCTTTGGCTGAAAACTGCATATCTGTAGACTTTATCCACATCTAAACTCATTTTCAGCTCTTGCTCAGTCCACTGAGACAGTCTTTCTATCTGCTTCTTTGAAGGATTTTTGAGGAATATGCTATCCGTATCTCCATAGAGCACTTGTATTCCAAGGTTTTTTGCTTGGTTTAGTATCTGGGTTATAGAGTGCCTTCCTATTGCGGCTGTTGCTTCTGCTACAGGTGGGCAGTAAAGATCGAAGGATTCTGCTCCAAAGACTCCATAGCTTGCGTTTAGTATTACCTTCAATGCGCCTTGTATAAGGTTGTACCAGTTTCTTAATTCTGCTGAGAGATTTTTATCTTTTGAACGAGGTTTGTACCAGCGCACTCGCAGATCTCTTAAGGAGCCTATTAAAAGACTTTCTAATGCTCGTTTTTTAGTACAAACCCAATGAGGAGTGTCTGGCACAAGGTTTTTGCGACACTCTGGATGAGGACAAAGTATTGACTGATAGCCTAAATTCCATACTTTTATTATTGAAGGATATAGACTGGGGAAATCCATTACTGAAACGTTAAAATGGACACCAGGTGTTGGTTCAACAACTATAGCGCCTTTGTATTTTTTGCCTTTAATTATTGCTTTGGTTGCTGTTTTGCCTTTTATGGCTAAGATGTCTTCTGCATTTGGTATAAGCATATTTTTTCTCCGGTGTTCATGGTGCATGAAGTTTCTTATCCATCGTGAGACTCCTTGTCGACTTACGTCTTCCATAGGCATCTTACTAATTCTGGCTAGGACGAGAATGAGTTTCATTACAAGCTCATCTTCGAAATCTGTTAGTTTGAATGTTATTTCGGCGTCCCTAAAACAGTATTTTGCAAGTTCCGTGTATGTCAATTCGCCAAAGGATTTCTCTAACCTGACTTTCTCCAATCCGATTAAGGCTTTTCCAACATCGTCGAGAGTCATATCTCTGTAACGTTTGTTAAAGGCATATATTTGGATGGAGCGATTAAAGAAAAACTTGTATAAGTCAATATGGATGCCGTATTTTAACAGACATACACGTCTACCGACTTCTATTGGAATTTCGGTGTTTTTAATACCAAGTTTTAATGCGCGGTGTGCTAGATATCGTAAATCAAAATCGTCACCATTAAAAGTTATAACAAAAGGATAAGTCCATAAGGCTTCAAAAACCGCTGCGATAAGTTTTTCTTCCGAACTAAAATATTTTAGATTCACGTCTGGTGGTAGTTTTTCATTTCCTTCACGAAGTCCTGTTCTTTCTAAGAGCAAAACTTGTTTGTTTTCATTAGAATCGTAGAGTGAAACGCAGACTATTGGGTATGCAGCTTCGCGTGGATCAGGCATTCGTGTGGGAATAGGTGAATAAACTTCTATATCTAAGGCTACACGGTGAAAGTTAGGTGCAGGATATTCTAAAAGTCTAGCCCATTCTTTGATATATAGGAGATCTTCGCTGGTGGCGTCCTTAAAAATCGTCTCCATGTTTGCAACGGTTTCTTCTGCTTCTTCAAAATTTACTGGGACAAGGTCGCCTTTTTTAACCCTATATATCATTCCAGGCAAAAGTTTTCTGTCATAAATGTAGGATTGATAATATTTTATTTTCGATTCCCAAATTTTAATTTGTCCGGAGGAAATCGGAGCGTCAGCAACTTTAGGAAAATCTTCTGGAATGATGTCCCTTATACATCCCCTCGGCCGACCACCAATAGCTAGAGGGTCTTTTGCTACAATTTTTGTCACTTTTACTTTTCGGTCGAGTAAGGGATCGATTTTTTCCACTATTTCAAAATGATCAAAGCCAGGGTGTTGTATTAGACGGTTGATTTTTTCTAGTTCGTACGGTGACAGATTAGTGAGACAGTAGGGTTTGTGTCCAGTATTGTCGTACCAGAAGTAAATTTGTTGAGAAACTGGCTCGTAGAGCTTGATAAGGGCTTTCCCAGTTTTTCCGTCGTAAGTTGCAGAAACAAAATACGAGGGGGGAAGATTTTCTTTTACTAAAGGCGGAAAAGTTTGTACATGTTTCCCTTCTGTGGATGGCAAAGTTTCTGCTTCCATCTGTTTATAGGGTTCAATTCCGGTTAATGTGAAGTCGTCAATACGTTTTTGCGCCATCTGCACCCAACCATTCTATAGGGAGCTCTCCTAAAATCTCTTACTAATGTCTAAAGGTAGAGAAGCAGACCAATACAATTTTTATCCTTTTATTGCTGATAAACTCTCAGAGTGTCTAATAAACTTAAAGAATTATCCGATTGGTTTCCTCTAATTTTATTTACGTTCCGCGTATTTGTTAAAGAACAGTGAGAAAATGTTTAGAGAAGCTTGGATGCTAGCTATTGAGAGTTTAAGTTGGATGGAGATGCATAAGCTAAGCGAACGCTTGGCTTTGGCGAAAACAGTTAAACAGCTAGGGATAAGCAATGTTAATATTGTTAGGCTTGCTCACATGCTTATCTGCGAAACTATAAGAAGAAAAAACTTCATAGATGCATTTATTAATCATGCTTTGCAACCGCAATCTTTGAGCAGATTTAATTTTGGTGTTCAATCTTTTCTGCGACTTTACGTTTATCAAACTAGATTAGCGAAAAACTCATTGAAAATAGACATAAAAGAGGCAGAAAATATAGTCAAGCTTGCCCGTTCTATTTTGGGATGGAAGACTTGCCGAAAAGTTGAGCACGTTCTAGGCTTTTTGCTAACGCAAAAAAAATCAGTGGTTTTTGAGGGGAGAAGTGATGAAGAAAGAATTGGACTTTTAACTTTTCATCCAACATGGTTTGTTAAGTACTGTTTTAGACTTTGGGGACGAAAAGAGGCATTAGAATTGTTAAAAGCCAATTTGCAGTCACCGCCCACTTATGTGAGATTGAACACGCTAAAAATTTCCGACAAAGAAATCTTAGATAAACTTGAAGAAGAAGGTGTAAAACTTGAGAAAGTCCAGAAGTTAAGACATGCATATCGAGTTGTAAGTGCAAAGATTCCGTTAACTAGAACAAGAAGCTTCAGAGAGGGTTTATTTTACATTCAAGATAAAGCAAGCTGTTTTGCAGCGGAAATAGCTAGTCCTGAGCCTGGAATGACTGTTTTAGATGTGTGCGCAGCGCCAGGAGCTAAAACCACTTACCTTGCACAGCTTATGCAAAACTATGGGACCATATATTCTTTGGATTATTCAAGGCGAAGGATTGGCATATGGAGAAGAGAAGTGGTTCGGATGGGCGTTAGCATCGCTAAACCAGTTATCGCGGATGTCTGTAATTTGCTACCACTAAAGTTGAAAGCGGACATAGTTATTTTAGATCCACCATGCACTAGTACCGGCGCTTTTGGAAAGTTGCCTTCAGCTAAATGGAGGCTTACAAGGCGTTCGATAGACAAAATGGCTGAAATCCAGTGGAAGATGCTGTGTAACTGTGCAGAAAAGGTAAAGCCCGGAGGTAAGCTGGTTTATTCTACTTGTAGCATAACAGTAGAAGAAAACGAGATGCTAATCGAAAGGTTTCTAAAATGGTATCCAAAATTTTCGCTGGTTGATATTACTCCGGATATAGGTTATCCAGGATTCAGAGGAATGGATAAATGTAGGAGACTTTATCCACACATACACTTTTGCAACGGTTTCTTTATTGCTCAATTGTTAAAAAATTAAATAAGACAAAGAGGACTGTTAGAAAGCTACTAACGAGTTTTGCGAGATTTCTCTAAACAGCAGAGAATCTCAAACATCAATTTGGCAGCTTGGATTGCTGACACACCTTGATCATAGGGGGGTGCAACTTCCACAACGTCAAATCCTATTACACGTTTGTCGCACAAACCATTCAAGATCTCTAGCAATGTATAAGGTTCTAAACCTTCTGGTTCTGGATTCTGAACCCCTGGTGCATAAGCTGGGTCTAAAACATCCATATCTACAGACAAGTAAATTTTTCCACATTTTTCCAAATTCCTCTTTAACTGCTCTATTATCTGAAGTGCTCCCTCTTTTCTTATTTTATGCGCTGTAAAGAATTCTATTCCAGCTTCTTCTGCAAAGGCTAACTCCTCTTTACAAACAGCTCTTGTGCCTACTTCGATGATTTTTGCGGGTTTCAACTGCTCGTTAACTCTTCGCATAAAAGTAGTGTGAGAAAGCTTTAGTCCTGCAAATTCGTTCCGCAGATCTAAATGAGCATCAAAACTAACTATTGCAGTTCTAGAGCTTTGTCTACCTAGACCATTTATGACACCGAATGTTATTGTATGTTCCCCACCAATGATCACAGGAATTTTTCCTGCCTCTAAAATATCTTTCACGACTATCGTCGTTTTTTCCAAAGTTTTTTCCGTATCTGCAGATGTGTCTAAGTCGCCTAGATCATGAAGTCTCAGATCTTCGACATCAATTCCCGTGCGAAAACTATAAGTTTCAATGTTAAGAGAGGCTTGACGAATGGCGTTGGGTCCAAACCTTGCTCCAGTTCTATAAGTGCTGGTAGCGTCGAAAGGCACGCCTAATACCACGTAGTCAGCTTTTTCGAATGATTCTTGGAAACCGCTGAAAATGTTTGATTGAGAAGTAAAAAACTCGAGGTTGGCCAATTTAGTCATCTTCCATATTTTCAACTAGCTTATTTTATTATGCAAACTCTAAACTTTTTCGCTTACCAATTAAAATGGAATTCTAAGATATTGACCAGAGTTTTTAGACCCTTTAAAATCTACAAGAAAAACATTAAATTTATTAACGTTCGTGTTAATGCATTAAAGTTAAAAGGGGATTACTGATGCTTCCTAAGATAAAGTTCACAAGAGAAAACATCGGTTTTGCTGCTATCTTTATTTTCTACCTTGTTGTTGGAATAGTGTGCTTTATTTTTTTACCCATCGCTAATTATCCCCCCCATGTAGGAATAATCGGTATTTTCAGCTTACTTGCTGCCTATGGTTTCTTCAAGAAGAAAGTTTGGACCTTGTGGCTCGTCGTCATATTATTCTTCATCGCCACAACGTTCTCAGTTGCAATGCTTTACTACTCTTCAGGCATAGACATTGTTCTGAACATAAGTATGACTATGTACCTTATCCTAACATGGATTTTCACTATTTATACGGTAACAAAGAGAAAAATTTTTGAAATGTAAAATTTAAAATAGACAGACAACTACTTTTTCATTTTCATCTACAAACTGTTGGTTTTCAGGTATCTCTACGAAACCGTTAGCCCTAGCCATAGTGGTTATAGCTCCAGAAAGTCCTGTGGGAACAGGCTCGGCCAGTAGTCGATTTGATTTATCCCGTTTAAGTTTGACCATGATGAACGTCCGCCTTCCCTTTGCAGAAATCATTCTAGCCGAAGCAAAGGCTTTTACCTTTAAAATTTTCCTTCTTTTCAGGCCAGCCATACTTTGAATAATAGGTCGTACAAGTAAATGGAAAACTAGCAGGGCGGAAGTAGGATGCCCTGGAAGAGAGAAAATTGGCTTTCCATCAACTATGGCTATGGTTGTTGGTTTCCCAGGCTTAATTGCAATTCCGTTTATAATAACACCTGGTTTTCCCAAAGAATCTAATGTTTTAGGGATTACGTCTGTAGGTCCAACAGACACGCCGCCCGAAGTTAATATAACATCTGCAGAAGCTAACGCGTTTTTCAGTACCTTGTGTAGTTTGAATTCATCGTCTGGAAAGACGCCGAGATAAATTGGTGTCCCACAATTTTCTGCGACAGCGGTACTTAAGCTATAGGCGTTTATGTCATAAATTTTTCCAGGAAGAAGTTTTGTACCAAGTTCGCTTATCTCTGCTCCAGTAGAAAGCACCGCTACATTCGGAGTTTTGTAAACTTGAATTTTCCTCTTGCCCAGCGCAGCTAAAACACCTATCTCTTTTGAGCCCAATAGTTTTCCAGCCTTCAAAACATTTTCGCCTTTTCTGATGTCGGCACCTGCCTTCATTACATTTTCATCTTTCCCTACAGCGTTGTAAATGTAAAGGACATCGTCTTTCCTTTCTGTATGTTCAAGCATAACAACAGCATCTGCGCCTTCTGGAATAGGTGCACCAGTAACAATTTCTGCTGTTTCACCATCTGCAATCTTTATTTTTGGAAGTTCACCGATATTTATTTCTCCATAAATTTTGAGCATTACTGGCTTATTTTCTTCCGCCCCAAAAGTATCTTGAGCTTTAACAGCATAGCCATCCACTGTTGAACGATTGAAAGGTGGTATATTTAAATCAGATATGACATCCTCTGAGAGAACTCGATTATAAGCTTCTAAAAGGGAAACTTCCTCCGTCCCTATGGGTTTAGGAGTAAAATGTTGTGAGAGAACTGCTTTGGCTTCTTCTAACGTTAAAAGTTTTCTAAACATTTCGCTCTTCTACCTCTACATTATTAAACAAATGTACTAAAACCTGTTCACCTTTTTCTAAACCTTCTCGGTTTTCAGGAATAACAACATAGCCGTTGGCTCTGGTCATAGTTGAAATTACGCCAGAGCCCCGAGTGCTTATTGGTTTTGCATATAATTTCCCTTCATGTTGAAAAACACGAACTCGAACAAAGGTCTTTCTTCCAAGAGCCGAGATAATTTTTTTTGTAATCTGCGCATTGACAACTGGTCTCTGTTCCTCATGAGATAATCCAAGCATTCTGCATATTAAAGGTCTGACGAAAACCTCAAACCCTATTATAGCCGCCACCGGATTGCCAGACAATATAATTACAGGCTTACTAGCTATTACAGCAAGGGCCGTAGGCATGGCTGGACGCATAGCAACACCGTGAACAATAATGCCAGGCTTTCCAAGGCTTTTTACAGCTTCCGGAACAAGGTCAGAGGCGCCAACACTTGTTCCACCTGTAGTTATTATAGCATCAGCCTTTTCCAAGCCTATTTTTATTTTTTCCATTATTTCTTCAATACTATCTTTTGCGATACCTAAATCCACTGTTTCGGCACCTAATTCATGACACAAAGCTGAGATAACAAGTCGGTTAATCTCGAAAATTTCTCCTTTTCCAAGGCTTTTGCCCACTTCTACAAGCTCATCTCCAGAAGCTAAAATGGCAATTTGGGGTTTTCTAAAAACTTTAATTTTTGGAAGCCCCAGAGCAGCCAACAAACCTAAATGTTGAGGCTTTAAACGAGTTCCGGCTTCTATAGCTACTGTACCTTTTGGAACGTCCTCGCCTTTTTTTGAAACATTTTCCCATGGTGTGACTGTATCAAAAATTTCGATTTCACCGTTTTTCTTTTTGCAGTTTTCAAGCATTATGACAGCATTTGCACCTTTCGGAAGAGGATTTCCCGTCCACACATGCTTTGCTTGGTTTTTGCTGATCCGATTGTTTTCGGTTAGCGTAAGTTTTTTGGGTTTAAACTGGTTTACCTCGAAAGTGTCTTCTGCCTTGACAGCGTATCCGTCCACAGCTGAACGATCAAATCTTGGTAAATTTTCTTTTGCAATTATATCTTCTGCCAAAACACGGTTTAAAGCTGATTGTATGGGTATGGTAACATTGGCAGGTTTGACTAGATTGATAGTATTAAAGAATGTATGTAATGCTTCATTAACTGGTGTTAATTTTTGAAACCCCTTTAATCGGACCAAAATCTATACCCATAATGAGCATTACAACCTACATAAAAAGCATATCGCATAAACAGTTTGCATTCATTTAATCTCATTTTGTAAGATGTTTCTCATTTTTATCGCGTCCACATCTAAAACTGGGCTCTCGCTTATTATGACAGGTCTAAGTTTAAATTCTGCTATAATTTTAGCAAGCATAGAAAATTCTGGACCGTACTCTGCATTATCTAAAGTGTGATGACACTTTTCGCCTTTATCTGTAAATTCGACCTTAGTAAAGTGACAGTGCATATTTTTGACTGCGTCGCTTCCAAGCATGTTTTCAATTTCCTCAACTACTTCACGGAAATCATTGACAGTTTTAAACAGTCCTCCGGACCTTGCATGTAAATGTGCCCAATCAATTACTGGTTGGATTTGTTCTAGCTGATCGCAAAGTTTTAAAATCTCTTCAAGGCTTCCGAATTGAGACTTTCTCCCCATTGTTTCAGGACCAATTTTTACATTTCTAATTCCTAAAGTTTTAATATGTTTAACAACGTCTTTCAGGGCATCCAAGCATTTTGTAAAGGCCTCTTTCGGCGAATTTTTACCATAAAATCCAGGATGAAAAACCACGATGTGCGCGTTCATCCAGTGGGCCGCAGTTACACACGCAATTAAACGTTCCTTGCTTGCCTCTATTACACCTTCCTCACCACAGAAATTTATAAAGTAGGAAGCATGGACACTGAGCCAAACATTATTCTTTTTAGCTTCTGCGCCAAGTTTTTCAGCGACTTCCCTTTTTATTTGGGGCTTTCCACCCCAACGGACAGCCTGATATTCAAAAGCATCGAGGCCTTCTTGCCGTAAGAGTTTTGGAACATCTAGTACAGCTGCTCTTAATTTTCTAAAGGATCGAGGAATTCCTGCTGGACCAAATCTTGGACGATCAGCCATAGAATTCCCAAGTTACCTTCTTCGCTTATATCGATAGCTTTTTTGTATTACTTCCCCATATAAAAGAGCTGAAAGAGCTACTATCCAGACTGCAGCGTTTTGGAAGATCAAATATTTTGATGCGTTATCAAGCGTAGAGAGTGGCTTAATTATTGCTCCGAAACCTAAGGCAAAATTTCTGAAACTTGGTGCAGTAGCTAGTAACGCGTTATTTATAGCTGAAAAAAAGTCGCCAAAAGATGCGAAGGCTTTAGTTGTTCCCTTTATAAAGTTAAGCAATGAAGGGTTAGTTTTATAGGCGTTTGCTATAGTTTCGTGAATTAGTTTTGGATATGTAAATAGGGAAAATAGTAGGACGAAAACTAAGAAGATCAGAATCACGCTTAAAGCACCTTTTAAGGTAGCTTGTGTAGAATGTATTTTTTGCCAAAAATATGCTATGCTCTTAACGCTCAATAGTGGAGACTTTATTTTATCAAAAAATTTCTTTGCTTTTTTCGCTTGTTTAGAAGTCGTTCCGTATTTTCTTCTACGTTCATCATAAGTTTTTATGGCAAGATGTTTTGTCAGATAAGTCCATACACAGGCAAGTGTGACCATAACGGCGATGGGTACTAGATGAAATAATGGACTAATTACTATTGTAAATGTCTGGTTTGTGGGCGGAAACTGTCCTGTCCATCTCAAGATGGCTAGGTCTTTAACGCCGAGGCTTATAGCGTAAATTACAATTATATACTCAATTAACGCTGTTAAAACCAGAAACAGGAGTATTGCAGTTAATCCTTCTAGTGCAGTCCAACGGATTATTAGACGTTTTGAAGGTTTTGACGTCGACAATGGTTTCACCATTACATCGAATTCATAAGATAAGTTACTAATTAAAAAAGATGACTGTTAGATCCTAATTTATGATTGTAAAGGAAATTCGTGCTTGCATTTTGGGCATTTAGCCATTCCGCACTGTACCGCCGAGGGACAACCAGAACAAGCAAAAGTTCTACCGTATGTGATATCAAAAACAAACTGGCATTTAGGACACTTTACAAGATGTTTAGACTGATTTTTCATTAGATATCCTCTCCTAAATTAACCATCAAAAAATGTTTAAAAAAGTTTTTCACCAAAAAACTCATAAATTTGGTTTTAAATGAACTTCATTTGGAGGGGCCCTCCTGCACTAAGACGCTGTCCGACCCGTCGCACAGCAGAGAGGTCTTCAAGCCCCTCCTCCTTTGTTTGTTTCAACTAATTTTGCCTTTTGAAGAAGAGGAAACGGAAGGCTTGCAGATAAGTATTAAAAGAAAGTAGAACAGAGTTAAGAAAGGTGATTAATGTGATGGCTAAGCGTCACCCTACGAAATATTTAGGAGAAGAATATCAGCGTTTAGTTCGAGAGAACTTAAATTGGGAACTGAAGATTTTGGAAAGTGCAAGCGAGCCAGAATGTATAGTTAATGGAAAAAGGGTTCTGATGCTTTGCGCAAACAATTATTTAAACCTTGCAACTCATCCGAAAGTTGTTGAAGCTATGATAGAGGCTACAAAAAGATATGGGGCAGGTGCAGGCAGTGATAGATCTATTGCTGGTAACATGCTAGTTCATGAGGAGCTTGATCGCCGCCTTGCTAAATTCAAAAATGCACCAGCCTCCTTGACATTTCAAACAGGTTTTATGGCTAATGAGGGAGTTATTCCACAGCTTGCGGGGAAAGGCGATTTATTTGTGTCCGATGAACTCAATCATGGTTCAATAATAGATGGCGTAAGGCTAAGCCATGCTGACAGAGCCATATATAAGCATAAGGACATGGAGGATTTGGCCCGTGTCATGGAAGAAGCGGAAAAACATGATCCCCCTTACAACCATATATGGATTTTAACGGATGGAGTTTTTAGCATGGATGGAGATACTGCACCTTTACCTGAGATAGCAAGAATTGCAAAAGAGCACGGCGCTGGGATCTACGTGGATGACGCCCATGGGGAAGGCGTATTAGGTGAAGGAGGAAGGGGAATTGTGAATCATTACAAGCTTAGGCGCGATGAAGTACATGTGGAAATGGGAACCTTTTCCAAAGCTTTTGGTGTTATAGGTGGACATATTACTGGCGAGGAGGATCTTCGTAACTTTACTTATAACAAGGCGCGAAGCTGGTTATTAAGCGGGGCAGTTCCACCAGGTGTTGCTGCCGCGTGCATTGCAGCGATAGATGTTTTGGAAACCGAGCCACAACACGTTAGAAGAGTTTGGGAAAACCGCAATCATCTTCTTGACGCCTTGCAAGATGCTGGTTTTGACACAGGAAACACTGAAACACCAATAATCCCTGTAATGTGTGGCAAAAGTAAAACCGCAAAGGATTTAGCTGACTATTTATGGGCTAAAGGCATTTTCGTTTTGCCAATCTTTTATCCTATGGTTGCAAGGGATAAAGCAAGAATTCGAGTTCAACTATGTGCAAAGCACACAACTGAACAACTTGACAAAGCGATGGATGCCTTCAAAGAAGGCGGTAGAAACTTAGGAATAATCTAAATTTAAAACTCCTTCCCGTATTTTCTTTATTTTGTGGAAAAACATGAGCATACTTTTGAAGAAACAGCAATTACGCAAAAAAATATGGAGCGAAATGGAACGACGTAGAATAGCGGTTTTTCCTCTTCCTTGCAAAGGTAGAATTCCAAATTTTGTTGGAGCAGAAGAAGCGGCTAAGAAACTACGAGGTGTAGAGGAGTGGAAAAAAGCAGAGGTGGTGTTTGTTAATCCAGATTCGCCTCAGCGTAAAGTGCGAGAGAATGCTTTGAGAGATGGGAAAATTCTTATTATGGCTTCTCCACGTTTAAAGAAAGGCTACATTTTAATTGAACCGAAAAAAGTGAAAGGGCGAGAAAACTTTGCTTCAACAATAAGGGGGGCTATGAAACTTGGAATTGTGACTCAAAACTTTCCAAAGCCAGGCTTAGCTGTAGAAGGAGCTGTGGCCGTTGATCTTTATGGACATCGGCTTGGTAAAGGGCATGGTTATGGAGATTTAGAGATAAAGTTGTTGAGAGAAGGATTTAGAGAAATTCCTATAGCAACAACGATTCATGATGTGCAAGTGGTTGAACATGTTCCAGCTGACGAAAAAGATGAGAAAATCACGATTATTGTAACACCGACAAGAATTATTAGAGTTTCAAATTGAATTGTTTTTATTGCAGTATAATGTTTAGTGTAGTTTTTCTAAGGCTTTTTCTGCAGATTCTAGTCCTAAACGTTTAAGTGTTTCGGGTTTTGGTATTCCGTTTTTATCCCAACCAACTGTCTTGTAATAACGTTGCACTTCCTCACTAACTTTCGTCTTATTCACAGCTTTTCCTTTGTAAGGTCCTGAAGGAAGGGGCTCATAAAACCTTGCAGGATTATCATCATGAATTGATGGGCTCCATTTAAGATCTGGACCGCCTAGCAATAGCATAATTCTTTGCAACTGTAATATTTTCATGGCTTTGTTATTAATCCAATCTTCTTGGGTTAATTCTATGCCTGTTACGGCCTTGTAAAAGTCAAATTTTACTTGTCTCGGTACACCGAAGATGTTGAAGTAACAATAAACAGCTGAATCATTGAAAATCATGGTTAATTCGCTTCGGAAGTCGTCTAATGGTAGGCAGGCAGTAGATGTATGATCCCCTCCTTGAACTGAGCAGGCGTAAGAATAGATTTCTGGATAATCTTTCCCACTGCGGATTCCATGGGCACCTATCCCTATACCTTTGCATTGTACTGCATACTGCAAAACATCTTGTTGCTTTTTCTCCCCGATTTTCACAGCCGCATGATAAATTCCTTGGGAAAGGAGTTCGCCAACGCCTTCTTTATAGGCAATTTTTTTAATAAGAGCGGCAAACGCTTCAGCGTTGCCCCATTTAAGCTCGATTCCATCAAGATCTTCCTTCGTTAGAATGCCTTTTTGAAATAGTTCAGCAGCGAATCCTAGCACGTTGCCTGTTTGTATACCACATAATCCTAAATCGTCAATCAAGCATGTTAGAAAAACATTTTCTTCAGGAGTGAAAATTCCGAGATTTGGACCTAAGTAGGCTTGAAGCTCGTAATCTGGATTGTCAGTAATGGCGCCTTTAAATTTTTCACATTTGATTAAGGCTATCTTGAGACAAGTGGTTGGGCAACCAAAATCCCCCCAGTATTGTTTTACCCATACCCTGTTCTCAAATTGGTCAACCCCAAAACTTTTTTCGTCATGCCACTCTTCTTGCCAGTTTCTAACAGGCTCGGAACTTGTTTTTGCACCCACAAAATATCCCGCTGAACCCGTTCCCCATCTTCTCCACAATTCATTTTCATAAACGTCTTGGCATATGGTTTGAATAAGCTGCTTGACTCTTTCCATGTCAGCTACTTCTGGAAGAGGACCTGTACCCTTGACAACAACAGCTTTCAATTTTTTGGATCCCATAACAGCACCGTACCCTCCATAACCAGCGGCATGTGTCCATTTAGAAGCTACAACTGCTGTGCAAACTTCGTTTTCTCCAGCAGGTCCTATGTACAGGATGGCAGGTTCCTTCCATTCACCTTTTTGGGGGAAACGGTCTTGCAAAAGCGCTCTACATTCCTTGGTTAGCAAGGTAACTGTTTCCTTGGCATCTTTTCCCCAAATATGCATGGCCTCGCGAATTTCTACGTTGGAATCCTTGATAAATATATAAACGGGCTTCTCGGCTTTGCCTGTAACTATTATGCCGTCATATCCAGCACATTTCAACTCAACACCAAATTCCCCAGCCACGGTAGAACCCACGACTCCGTTACTTTGAGGGGATTTGCCAGAAACACAGATTCTTCCACCAGGGAAAAACCCTGTGAGAGGACCTGTTAGAAATAGCAGGAGATTTTCTGGAGAGAGGGGATCTATTTGTTCCCATCTGTCACCGAGTCTGTCCCAGAGGATTTTGGTTGCCAGTCCTCTGCCTCCTACATAATCCTTTAAGACCTCATCACCTAGTCTTGTTTCTGAAATTTTTTCGTTAGAAAGGTCGATTTCTAAAAATTTTCCTGCATAACCAAAAATCACAAGAACCTCTCTCCTTCTTCGCCGTATATTTTTACAACTAAATTGCGAGTTATTTCTTCTGGTTTTCGGGCATAAAGCTTGTACGAGTGATCTCTTCTCGAAACAATTTGAAGAACGTTCCACAAACCTTCTCGGCAGACCTTAACACATTGAGGGTCGCCGTTACATAAATCGCAGATCAGAATGTAATTTTCTGCAGGGTGCATATGAGGAATTCTTCCAGGACAAGCGTCAATACATTGTCCACAGGCAATACAAGCTGTTTTATCAACAAGAACGGCGCCAGTTTCATCGCTTATCGATAACGCGTTAACAGGACATGCCTCTACACACGGATAATCTTCACATTGAGCACAAAGATGAGGAAACTCTACTCCTGGAACAAGCATAAAAACTCTGATTCGTGAGGCCTCGGGCCATATACGATTTTCATGCCAAAGGGAACATGCGATTTCACATTTTCTGCAACCACTGCACTTTGACAAGTCCCTTGCTATCCAGATAAATCTTTTTTTAGAGACCATTCCTTGATTTCCCCAGACTTTTGAAGCTTGTTTAAAAGATTATTGGGATTTAAGCGTAGCGTTATTTTCCTGTAAAAAATTCTTTAAGTCTGAGTTCACAAATCAGAGAGAAAGGAGAACAAATGGTGGAATTTTCAGAAATATTTCAACAAATTTCCCAATGGATGGAAAACTTTGCTTATCAGTATGGATATTTCGGAATTTTTTTAATAAGCCTGCTTGGTGCATCCTCCATAATTTTCCCAATACCCTATACAGTGATTATTTTTGCTTTAGGGAATACTTTTGAACCTTTATGGATTGCTGTGGCGGCTGGATTAGGTGCCGCTATAGGTGAAATTTTAGGATATTTAATTGGAGTTGGCGGTGGAAAGTTCATTAGTGAAAAATATCAAGGGAAAATGGAATCTGTTACTAAAGTGATTGAAAGATATGGTTGGATATACATTTTTGTTTTTGCTTTAACGCCATTACCTGATGACTTACTTTTTATACCACTTGGCGTTATGCGTTATGGATTGTTAAGAGCCTTTGTTCCAGCTTTAATTGGAAAATTTTTAATGAGTGTAATTGTAGCGTATAGTGGACGATTTTCAGTTCAAGTGATCAAAGAAGTTTTTGGAATTGAGAGCAGTTGGATATCGCTAACAATAGGCATCATTTTGGGATTAGCCTTATTGATCTCAATTATAATTTTACGGTCTAAAATAGATGTGGAAGCCCATCTTGGAAAATATGTTAAGAAAGAAAACATGGAGGTCCAAGAAAGTGGTAAGACCGAATAAATCGCTTACTAATGAGTACCTCAAAGAGAAAAAATGTTGGATCTTCGTAGCGGACCCAGAACACTTTTCTCAAGCGACAAATCTTGGTCCTCCTCTTAAAACTCAATGGTTACAAATAACAAAACTGGCTGGTTTTATAGTTCGGAGTGCTGATAATTGAGGGTTATAGCTGATTTCCATATTCACAGCCGATATAGCAGAGCTACAAGTCAAAAAATGTGTGTAGAAGAAATTGCACGTTTCGCTAGAGTTAAAGGTTTAAATCTTATTGGAACAGGAGATTTTACACATCCTAAGTGGCTTGAGGAACTGAAGGACTCGTTGATTTTAGATACTGAAACTGGCATCTATAAGTCAGCTGGAACCCCTGAATCATCTGTTTATTTCATGATAACAACTGAAGTTAGCACCGTTTTCTCTTTTAAAGATGAAGTTAAGAAAATTCACCATGTAATCTTGACTCCTACAATAGAAGTAGCAGTTCAAATTAACGAGAGACTCTCGAAATATGGTAATTTATCGGCTGATGGTAGGCCTACATTAAACATGACTGCCCCCCAACTGGTTGAGGAAGTCATTGAAGTTTCTAGCGAAAATGTGGTCTTTCCTGCCCACGCCTGGACGCCATGGTTTAGCATTTTTGGTGCTTTCAGCGGTTTCAATAGCGTAGAGGACTGTTATCAAGACATGACAAAGAATATTTTTGCACTGGAAACAGGTCTTTCTTCGGATCCTCCAATGAACTGGCGCCTGAGTAAACTTGATAATTTTGCTTTGGTTTCTAATAGTGATAGCCACAGTTTCTGGCCTTGGCGTATTGGGCGAGAAGCTAATGTGTTTGAACTTAGAAGGCTAAGTTATAAGGAAGTTGTGGATGCTATACGTTTGAAGGATAAAAGTCGTTTCAAATTTACAATAGAAACTAATCCTGCATATGGCAAATATCATTGGACGGGACATAGAAACTGTGGGATCTCTCTTTCGCCAAAAGAGGCGATTAAACTTGGAAATATTTGTCCTGTGTGTCGCAGAAAGCTCACCAAAGGCGTAGATCAGAGAGTTGAGGAGTTAGCTGATCGTCCCCCAGGCTTTAAACCTCAGGGAGCAATAGAATTTATGCATTTGCTTCCGCTTTCTGAGATTATTGCTACAGGTTTGGGTGTTTATTCACCTTCAACTCGGAAAGTGTGGGATACATATAATTTGCTTGTCAGAGAGTTCGAGAATGAATATAGCGTTTTAATCGATGTTTCAAAAGAAGAATTGGAAAATGTGGTTGGTGAAAAAATTTCCGAAGCAATAATTCGCGTACGAGAGAATCGTATAAATATAGTTCCTGGATATGATGGTGTGTATGGGCAGATAATCATATTTAAAGAAAAATTTCAGGAAGCACACAACACTCAACGAGTTCAACAGTTAAATCTTACGGATTTCATGTAAATGATTTTGTTTCGTGTTTTTTGTGTATTTGTGTAAAACGTGTAAACGAAAATACTTATTAAGTCGCAATATACAAGATAACGTTGGTGGGCCTCTGTTGAAAAACATTACAATGCAGCAAATGAGCAAAGAAGAAGATAAAATCTTCAAAGTGATAGACAAGGTCCTAAACCAAATTTTCGGAAAAGAGGCGACCTACCTAATCTATAGATATCTTGAGAACAACTATTCTATTAAGCCTGAGGAAATAAGTGAAAAGATAGACCTTTTCGCCAAGGGATTAGAAGAGTTTTTGAAAACAGGGGCTTACGCCATAGAAAGGAAGATTTTGGAAGATATCTACTCAAGCTATGATTTGCTGCGAAAATTAGAGATAGAAAAGATACATCAGGAATATGATTTTGCAGACCAAATCAAACTGCTTACAGGAAAGTCGCAAATTTTATTTAGCATTTCAAATTTTAAACATTAAAATGTCAAATTTTTTTATTCAAACCATAACAATTTTATAACGGCTATATGAATATCCTCCTTCATTCAATAACGATAGAGAAGGGGAAAACAATCATTGAGAGATATCCTAGGTAGCCTTGTGGATTTTGCTGTTCAAAAATTCGGGGCCGAATATGTTGAAGTTAGGGCTCAAAAGCTTATCAAAACTATGTTGACAATAAAAGAAAGAACTGTTGAAGCTGCGAAACAAGGGGTTGAAAATGGGGTCGCATTGCGAGTTCTGGTGAAAGATGCTTGGGGCTTTGCATCTGTCGGAACTTTTGACAAAGAAACTTTGCATCAAGCAGTTTCAGACGCTTGCAAAATGGCTAAAGCAGCAAGTTCAAAAATCAAAATGCCGATAAAACTTGCAGAGGTTAAGGCTGTTGAAGATAAAGTTGTTGTTAAACCAAAAAAAGATCCCTCAAAAATTTCCATAGAAGATAAGGTGAAGCTTACAACCGAGATCAGCAATGCCGTATTGAGTTATGATAACTGTATTAAAAGCTGCACTGTAGATTATCTTGATTTAACTGGAACAACCTGTTTGATAACAAATGAAGGTACATACATCCAACAAGACAAGCTTTATGTCTGGTCTCGAATATTAGCCACAGCAAAAGAAGCAGAGATTTTTACCTATAGCCGCGAAGAGATAGGTTCAACTGCAGGATATGAAATATTCGATCGCGAAACACCCGAAATTGTTGGTGAAAGGGTAGCAAAACGTGCAGTTGAGCAAATAAGGGCAAAAACTCCGAAGGGCGGAACCTTTCCAGGAGTTTTAGGGTCAAATGTTGTTGGAGTCTTTGTTCATGAAGCCTTTGGACATTTGGCAGAAGCAGATTTGACTTTGTCTGGTTCGGTATTGCTAAAGCAACTTGGAAAGAAAATAGCCTCAGATGTTGTAACTTTCTATGATGATGGTACAATAAATGGAGCATTTGGTTCTTTTAAATACGATGACGAAGGCGTTCCAAGCCACAAAACTCTTTTGGTAAAAGATGGAGTAGTTGTTGGACTTATGCACAACCGAGAAACTGCTAAAAAGTTTAACACTCAACCAACAGGTAATGCTAGAGCCGAAAATTTTAGAGTAGAACCCATAATTCGCATGCGTAACACTTTCATGGAGCCGAGAGATTACTCCTTTGACGAATTGCTAGAAGACATACAATTCGGCTATTACCTTAAAAGCTTTAGAGGAGGGCAAGCAAACCTTAATGGTGTTTTTCAAGTAGGTATTCAAGAAGCCTATGAGATTGTTAAAGGTGAATTAGGCAAACCAGTTAGAAATGCCTCAATAAGTGGAAATACTCTCGAAACACTGCTTAAAGTCGATGCAGTAGGAAAAGATTTCGAGCTTTGGCCTGGAAGATGTGGTAAGGGACAAACAGCCTTTGTATGTGATGGTGGTCCTCATATTAGGGTAAAAGAGGTGTTAATGGGTGGTAGTGCTTAAACATAACGAGATTTTAGGTTTGGTTGAGAGAGCTGTTGACTTTGCTTTAAAGAGGGGGGCAGATGAGGCGGAGGCTTTCGTATATCAGGGACTTACAACCAATGTAGTTATTGAGAGAGGACAAATAGCTAAAAGTTCTCGAATTATTGATGCAGGTGTTGGTGTCAGAGCAATAGTCAATAAAACTGTTGGTTTTTCTTACACCAACATTTTAGAGAGTAGTGTGGCTATTGAAGAAACCGTTCTTAAAGCAATAGGTTCTGCAAGAGCAAGCAAGCCAGACAAAGATTGGAGTGGACTTCCAGAAAAGAAGCCTTACGGGATTGTAAAAGGAGTTTACGATTCAGAAGTAGCTAATCTAAGCTCTGAAGATTTGGTGAATATCGCTTCAGCAATGTTGGATGCTGCGGAAAAAACCGACGAGAGAGTCTTGCCCATACAAGGAGGGGTTGGAGCTTCCCACCTCTTTATGGGAGTTGCCAACTCCAACGGAGTTGCAATTTTTGACAAAGGAACCGTTGTTGAATGTACACTAGCGACAATTGCCCAAGAATCTGGTGAGGTAACACCGATCTGCTTCGAATTCAACATAGAAAGAAGTTACAATATTGACCCAGAATGGGTTGGGAAAGAAGCAACTCGGCTGGCAGTTTCAGCTTTAAAATCCAAGAAGGTCGAAACGAAGAATCTTGATGTAATTTTCACCCAGTTTGCTTTACAACAGCTTTTGTATTTTACGCTAATTAACGCGGTTAAAGCAGATTTTGTACAGAGAAACCAATCTGTATTTAAAGGGAAAATAGGTGAAAAAGTAGCTTCAGAAAAAGTAACAATCTATGATGACGGACTACTTGATGGTGGCATTCGAACATGGAAGTTTGACGGAGAAGGAGTTCCCCAAAGAAAAACGCCTATAATTGAAAAAGGTATCTTACAGAGCTTTCTTTACGACAATTATACTGCTAAAAAAGAGGGAAAAGAAAGTACTGGAAACGGTGCAAGAGCTGGATATTTATCCACCCCCATTATAGACGCAACAAATTTTCATTTATTGCCAGGGGAAAAGTCTCCAGAAGACCTCATCAGCCAAGTGAAGGAAGGCCTTATTGTGCATTTCTTGCAAGGTGCTCACAGCAGCAACCCTGCAAGCGGAGAATTCTCAGTTGTTGCAACTCCTGCTTGGAAAATAGAAAACGGAGAAATTGCTTATGCAACTAAAGGAGCAATGCTTGCTGGCAATATTTTTCAAGTATTAAAAAATATTTCTGCTATGGCTAACAATGAAAGAAAAATTGGACAACTCGTGGCTCCATGGATACTTGTAGAAAACGTTAAAGTGGTCGGAAAATAAATAACTTAGACTTTCGCTTACAACATGAAAGAGGACGAAAAGATGGAGAAAGACATCAAGCAAAAACTACTTAAATTTAATACAATTCGAATAATAATTCAATTTCTCTCCTTCATATTATTTAGTGCAGCCATTTTTAATCTAAGTTCGCTGCCCTTTTTGCTTCCAATTCTTTGGACATGGGGTTTTGAACCAAACATTGTAGGCGATGCTTTTACCGCCTTGCAATTAACACTTTATGAAATTCGCTTTCCCTTACTTGCTTTAGCCTCCTTTCTGATAGTTGGCGTGTTAATTGGCAAATCGTTATGCGGTTGGGTTTGCCCTTTCGGTCTCGTTCAAGATTTAGTCGGATTTATTAAACGAAAAAAAATGAAAGTTTCACTCCAATCTCACAGAAGCTTCATCTACATAAAATACGGTGTTTTAACTCTAGCTTTGTTTATCAGTGTGACATTTTCCGTCTCAAAGTTTGCAGGCATTCATAGAGGATACGAGAACGCCATAGGCATTTTCGCAAAACTGCCATTTACAGCTGTAAGCCCAGCTGAATCCCTGTTTGCTGCCTTGCCAAAAATGATTCAAAGCGTTACTACTTCTCTTTCAGGTGGAATGGACATCTTATCTTATTTTTCCAATTTGCCTGCTCTTTTTTGGGTTCAACTGATTCTTTTGGTTGGCGTCTTGATGCTAGCTGCTTATGTGCCTCGTAGCTGGTGTAAATATTTTTGTCCTATCGGTGCAATTATGGCAGTTCTTAACAAATTCAGTTTTCTTGGTTTACGGCGGGATCTTATCAAATGTGCAAAAGGCGAATGCCGTTTATGTGTAGAAGCATGTCCAATGCGAGTTCAAATTCTTAGCTTGCCTTGGGAAAAATTCAGTGACCCAGAATGTATTTACTGCCTAAAATGCGTAGACGCCTGCCCTAATGATGCAATAAGACTCAAATATCCATAACATGTTATTTTAAGCCCAAAAACTTCTTGAATATTCTCTCAAAACATCTTCATAGACGATCTTTGTATGCTGCGCTATTATGTTCCAATCGTACTTTTTACGAATATTTTTGTATGCGTTATCTCGTAACAATCTAGCATACATTCCATCTGTTAAAACTCGTATGATACCCCACGCCAACGAATCTGAATTATCAGGATAAACTTTTACACCTGTAACGTTATGCTCAACGATTTCTGATAAGCCGCCAGTATCCGAAACTACAACAGGGCTTTTTGCTGCCATAGCTTCTAGAGCAACTATTCCGAAAGGCTCAAAAAGAGAAGGAACAACAGATACATCCGCGCAAATCTGCAGCTTCTTTAAAGTTTCGTCGTCTACAAATCCTGTAAAGATCACTTTTTTGGCTAATCCCCTGTGATTTATTATATTAGAAAGCTGTTCTTTCATATAGCCATTCCCAACAATTACAAATTTCGCGTTTACTTTTTCCAAAACTTTTGGCATAGCATTTACTAAAATGTGAATTCCCTTCTCATAAACAAGTCTCCCCACAAAAAGTACTATCTTTTCATCAGGTAAAGCAAATTTGCTTCTGAAACTGGATAGTTCCTCATGCTTATACTTCGTATAGGGCTCAACTTCAACACCATTGGGAATCATTCTCATCTTGTCGGCTGGAAGACCAAAAGCCCATTGAACATGAGAAACCATATAGTTGCTACAACATATGACTCTC
>MTLU01000022.1 GCA_002010975.1 Candidatus Bathyarchaeota archaeon JdFR-07
GCCGCCGGTAGGACTCGAACCTACGACCGACTGGTTAACAGCCAGCCGCTCTACCGAACTGAGCTACGGCGGCTCCCAAACTTATACGTTTTCAAACTGTCAGTCGTATTTAAATTTAGTCATTTTCCTGCCTTTACTGTTATCCCTTTCCTTTCGATATTATATTCTGCTATCTTAGCAAAAACTTTGTAAAAAAATTGCATGATATTCGCATACCATTTTCCAGAGAAAGATAATTCGATGATTTCATTTACCCAGCGGAAACCGTGCCTTAGACACTTAATTAACAATTCCCTGTGAAGTGGAGTCATCTCTGTCTCTTTAAACCACCCCTCATCCTTCAACTTTCCCATAGGAACAAAAAACAAGGGCACAATTAAACTTCTAACATCCTTAAGGTCTTCCACCAACTCTATTGTTTTCAACAAGTCATCTTCAGTTTCTCTAGGAACGCCTACGATAAGAGTACATGCAGGAATAAGCTTGTAATCATGTGCTAAACCCATGCTAGTGCGGACAACTTCTGGCCATTCTTCTGGCTTAAAAGGATGAGCTTTCGCGCGCATAATTTTTTTTGCAAGTCTTGGAGAACCAGTTTCTATTCCTATCTCTGCACCCCACCAAGGCTGTTTCTGAAGAATAATCTCGGAAATTCTTGCGAAAAGTTTCGGTTTAATAGCTATACATGCAAGAGAACAATGACTCCATCCGATACTGTCACAGTTCTTCACTGCCATTTTATGAAGTTTTAAAATCTTATTATCATTAGGAATAGTAGTTTTAGAACCATAAAGCATAACATCTTCAGCATGAAGATTAGCATGCCTTGAATATTCACTCTCTACATTTACTTTTATTTCTTGCAATATTTTTTCATAAGGATACCATCTTAACGGTCTTAAAGTTACACTACAAAAATCACAGCCTCGACAACATCCTCGACCAATCTCCACCAAACCATTAATAGACGGTTTTTCAATTACTGGTATTTCATCTAGTCCTGGCGTTTCTTTAATGCTAACCTCATGGTATTGAGGAAGTTTTTCGTCATTAATAGCAGCCCGCACGATTTTTCCCACAACTTTTTCTGCTTCTCCTTCAATTACGCAGTCTATTCCCCACTTCTCAACAAGTTTCGGTCTATAACGAAACTGCCAAACCCCGGGTCCCCCAACAATGATTTTCATTCCGCGATTTTTTGCTTCACTAATACATGGATTTTCTAATAAATTACGAAAACATTGAGCGAGAAAAGGTTCCTTTTTCAGTATAAAAGCTAGGGTAGTTGAAGCTGGACCAAGTCCAAAAGGATCCATGGTATAAATGCCTAGAACCTTTGCGTTATGGATGTATTTTTCGATGTGTGTTGGTGCTACTGTTAAAACGTCGAAGCCTTCACTGAGGAGTTGAGCTTCTATTTTTCTTAATCCGTAAGGTGCTGCAACAGGTATGCCCTTGATTGATTTTATTGGAGGAAAGAAAAGCCAACTATACAGCTTGTCTGGAATAAAGTTTGATGGAGCACAAGTTCCAAAGCCTATAAAGATGTTTTTATGGTAATCACTCATCAGAGTTTGGTCGGCGGTCAACAGTACTCTGTTGCCAACTGAATTCGCTGGCAACTTTAGTTTCCAACCTTTATAGTTTTTCAATAATTCTGACAGTTAAATCCCGTAATCTAAAGCTTAAAATTTATGGTAAGATCTCTTGAATTACGCATTTTGGTTCGAAAAAGCTAATCATCTAATTCTCTGTTTTTTGGAGAAAGATGTATATTTTAGATTTCCCAATTAGGTGAAGACTCTTGGAGAGTTAAAGACTTGAAAAAAATCCTAGAGGTAAGATGGCATGGGAGAGGCGGTCAAGGAGCATGGACAGCCAGCGAATTGCTTGCGAGAGCTGCTATTTATGAGGGCAAATACATCCAATCTTTTCCCGAGTTTGGTCCAGAAAGGATGGGAGCACCAGTAGCAGCTTTCACAAGAATAAGCACAGAACCCATTCATATGCATTGTGCAGTATACAGCCCAGATGTTGTAGTTGTTTTAGACCCCACGTTGCTGAAAACTGTACCAGTTACAAGGGGATTAGATTCAGAAGGAACAGTAATCATCAATTTTAAAGATACTCCTCAAAAACTCAAGGAACAGATTAATGCTTCTTCCAGCACCAAAGTTTGGGCTGTTCCAGCAACCGAAATAGCAATAAAAATTTTAGGGCGTCCAATAACTAACACTGCTATGCTGGGCGCTTTTGCACGAGTAACTGGAGCAGTTAACATAGAGAGCATTGAGAAGGTTGTCAAAGAACGTTTTAGACAGAGTATTGCTGAGAAAAATTTTGCGGTAATAAAAGAAGCTTATACCGAGGTAAAATCTGAATGACTTCGCAAGAAAAAAATTGGAAAGAAATCTCTCCAGCAGGCGTATGCTGGAAATCCAGCATCCAGTTTCTAACTGGAGACTGGAAAACCTACACCCCTGTAAGAGATCTAGAAAAGTGCACACGATGCCTTTTATGTGTGCTTTTCTGTCCAGATGGTGCCATTCACTGGAAACCGGAAAAAGGCGACATTGAATTCGATCTTAATTTCTGCAAGGGCTGCGGAATTTGCGCTAACGAATGTCCCGTAAACGCTATTGAAATGAGGCTGGAATAGGAGGTATTTTAGAAAATGCAAAGTGTAATTAAGCAAGAGATTTTGGCCTTAAATGGTGATGAAGCAGTTGCTTTAGCTGTAAAACAGTCTGATGTGGACGTAGTAGCTGCATATCCCATAACGCCTCAAACAATTATGGTTGAAAGATTCAGCGAATACGTTGCCAATGGTGAAGTAGAAACAGAGTTCGTTTGCACAGAATCTGAACACAGTGCATTAACAGCATGCCTTACAGCTTCAGTGACCGGAGCCAGAGCTTTTACAGCCTCAGCTTCTGCAGGTCTAGCTCTGATGCACGAAATACTTTTCGTTACATCTGGATGCCGAGCACCTGTGGTTATGGCTATTGCTAACAGGGCTTTATCTGCACCCTTAAACATTCATTGTGACCATTCAGACACCATGGCTCAACGGGACAGCGGCTGGATACAAATCTACGTTGAAAACGCTCAAGAGGCCTATGACTCAGTGATCCAAGCTTTCAAAATTGCTGAAAACCCCAAAGTTCTATTACCTGTTATAGTTGGATTAGACGGATTCACCTTAAGCCATACACTTGAAAATGTTAAAGTTCTTCCAGATAACATTGTAAGAAAATTCATCGGAACACGCCAATTACCCTTCGTGATGACTCATGAAGGTAAAAGAGCACTCTTTAAGCTTGATCCAGAAAACTCCATGAGCATGGGGCCTATAGCTTTACAAAACTATTACTTCGAATTTAAACGACAACAAGAAGAAGCCATGAAAAACGCTCTCGAAGTGATTCCCCAGGTAAACGAAGAATACGCACAGATAAGTGGTAGACACTATGGCGATGGACTGCTAGAACCTTATCATCTGGAAGATGCGGAAATAGCTACTGTGTGCTTAGGTTCAACAGCTGGCACTGTAAAAACTGTAGTGGACGAACTTAGAAGTGAAGGTGTTAAAGCTGGACTGCTTAGACTTCGCACCTTTAGACCTTTACCTGTTGAAGGAATAATCAGATATTTACAAAAAGTAAAAGCCGTAGGCATCATGGACAGAAGCATGAGTTTTGGTGGACACGGAGGACCTGCATTCCATGAAATTCGCCACACACTTTACGACATCCAAAATCGTCCATACATTGTAAACTACATTTACGGATTGGGAGGAAGAGACACAAGTCCAAGCCAAATACATCGCATATACGAGAACTTACAGAAAATAGTTCGAACAGACCACGTAGAGCATCTAATAAATTATGTTGGGTTGAGAGAATAAGAGGATGAAAAAAGAAATGTTTTCTGAATGGAAATTTACCGCAAAGGAAATAGCTGAGAAACCAGACCTTTTCCTATCCGGACATAGGGCATGTGCAGGCTGTGCACCAGCCACAGTTTTAAGGTTGATTATGAAAGCTGTTAGAGGACCAACAATCGTCACAAACGCTACCGGATGTATGGAAGTTGTTTCATCAATCTATCCGTATACCTCTTGGGCTGTACCATGGATTCATACAGCCTTTGAAAATGCTGCTGCAAACGCTTCAGGGATAGAATCAGCTCTTAAAATTCTTAAGAAAAAAGGGAAAATAAAACACGAACATGTAGATGTCATTGCTTTGGCTGGAGACGGCGGTACCTATGACATAGGAATACAAGCCCTTTCAGGAGCTGTTGAAAGAGGGCATGATTTTCTATATGTGCTGTATGACAATGAAGCCTATATGAACACTGGAATACAACGCAGTGGAGGAACACCTTTTGGAGCGTCAACCACAACTTCGCCTGCTGGTACAGTCATACCTGGAAAGCTTCAAAACAAAAAGCCTATAGCAGACATTATGGTTGCCCATGAAATCCCCTATGTGGCTACTGCTTCACCCTTTTACTGGCGAGACTTGATCACAAAAGCTAGGAAAGGGATAGAGGTGGATGGTCCAGCGTTCTTACATGTGTTTGCACCTTGTCCTAGGGGATGGAGGAGTGACCCTGCTAAATCTATAGAGCTTTCACGGTTAGCAGTAGAAACATGCATTTTTCCCCTGTGGGAGGCAATAAATGGTGAATACCAACTTTCAACACCGAGCAAAGTGTTAGCTTTGGCTCCGCAGAAGAAAAAACCAGTAAGAGAGTATCTGAAACTGCAAGGACGTTTTAGACACCTGTTTACACCAAAATTCGAGAAGTTAACTGAGGAAATTCAACGAATAACAGATGAACGATGGCAACGCCTCCTTAGAAAATGCGGTATGACGTAACCTAAAAAGGAAACGCAAACTGTTTAATAGAATTTTAATCTTTTTATTATTTGTTTAGAGGCTATGCCATGGAAATTGTCTCTGTGGCGAATGGTTATGAAAGTATATTCTGGAGCTATGTGAATCGTGACCCCATAAATTACTATTTTTTTATACTGGATTGGACTCAACATAGGGAGCAGACAAAGATATTATTATCCGTTGAAGGTGACAGAGTTTTAGGCTCTTTGTTAATTTTCGCTGACTACATTGTCCAGTTTCGAGGTAGTCGAGAAGCTGTTAAAAAACTGTTTGATTATGTTACTCTTGAGAAAGTTGATTTACAAGCACCGCTAGACTGTGAAGATATTATTTGTCAGAAATATAAGCCAAGGGTCAAGCAGATCATGGTGTTAATGAGCTTAAACCGTGGAAAGGAGCACGTTCACTTGATTGAAACTCCTGTGCGGCTCAACGTTGAGGAAGCTGAGGAAGTTGCATCTCTGATGAGAAGATGCGACCCGGAATGGTGGGGAGAAACTACAGCAGAAAAACTGATGCAGAAATGGCATAATGTTTTTTGGCTTGGTATAAGAAAAGAGAAAAAACTAGTTTCTATCGGTAGCGTTCGCTTAGTAGATTTTGCGAGTAACATTGGAGTGGTAGCTACCGACAAAAATTACAGAAACAGGGGGTATGCTACGTCAATTGTGTCTGCTCTTGTCCAAGAAATCTTCAAGAAGTCTCCGATTGCCCTGATTCATGTAATATCAGACAATGCTCCAGCCATACGTGTATACTCAAAGGTTGGGTTCAAACCTTATAAAACATATTTTTCTGTAAGAACTTAAAAAGTAAAAAATTTTAAGCGTTCATTTTTAGGAATTTTTCTATTTCTTTTTCTGCATTGTCTGCCTTTATGAAGATGGGCACGTTTTCTATGCCTGTTGCGATGTAGCTGGAAAGTAACCATTCGCCTGGAGCAAACTCCAAGGTTTTTTCCAATATGGTTTTGTCGATCATAAAAGTGTCACTGATAACTGTGCGGTCGTAGGGACGTGGTAACGTGCCAACAAAGTATGTGTGAAGCTGTTGTAAAGCATTGGTGTTTAAATAGGCTACTCGTTGTGTGGCTATACAGACACCTAGACCATATTTTCTTCCTTGTCTAAGAATTGTTTCCACTTGCTTACTGCATTTTTTGTCTATTCCTGCTGAACCTCCCATTTCTGGAATAAACTCTTGGGCTTCATCGAAAACTAGAAGGATGTAAGGTTTAACCTGAAATCTTCTTTTTCTGCGAACAAGCAAATCCTGTGTAAGAGTTATCACAAGCTCTTTTATGATAAACGGATCTGAAATTGAAATGCATAAAAGTCTTTCATCTCCTTCTAAAAGTTCTCGAATTTTTTCTGCTGTTAATCCGCCCACTACTTCCTTCTCTTGCTCTTGTTTCTTTCTTAGCACATCTAAAATTGCGGTTCTAGTGGTTGCCCATGCGTACAGTCCACTTTTTTCATGAACCTTAAACTGCTGAATAACTTCTAAGGCTAGCGCGTCTATGTATTTAACAAAATCTTCGTCCACCTTTTGATTTTCGCTTAAACCATGTTTCTCCACATAATCCAGCACCGCATCATGAATTTTTTCAATGGCATTCATATAGTGCGGTTTGCCTACAGCATCTTTCCTTTGCGAATCAAGTTCTTCCAAAAACTGGCTGTAGGTTGGAATTTTCTGCTTAGGCCTTGTGTAGTATGCAAGCTTTCCCTGATCCATCATTTGCTGTAATCCTGTCTTTATTCTTTCATCAGCCTCGTACTCTTTAGGTTTAACCACAGAATTAAAAAACTGTTCCAGTGAATTTATGCGGTGTTCCATAATAACCTTTGCTGCAACTGTGGGATCCGCCAGCAAATCCAAGAGTAAAAAGACGTATTCACAGCTTATGTCGAAAACCACAATTTTAGTGTTGTCTGTGTGCAACAGTATTCTTCTAAGGATGTTGGACATTAAATTGCTTTTTCCACCGCCTGTAAAGGCGAAAACTCCAAAGTGGTAGCGAATAAGTTTTTCAAAATCTACATATATCGGTATAGCGGTTTGGCTTGCTTCAAACATTTTTATTAGGCCAAGTCTAGGATCTGCTCTGGCATCTTCCACGGTTTTTGATGGATCTATGCCGAGTTTTTCTGCTATCTTTTGATTATACATGCGATTTATCATTTCGCTGTTCAAAACGTATGTGGGGCTGCCGACAACTGGATAGGAAAAACCTTTGATAAATTCGAAGTCGCAGTTCTCGTTTATGATCAAATCGTAATTTATTGGGATGGCGTCTATCTGGATCATCATTGTGGACTTGTCATTTGTTAGCCAATCCTCTTCAGATTGCTCAATAATTTCGAACTGCATGGGATAGTAACCGTGGTCAGACAAGCCACGTAAACCATAGTGTTCTGGCCACACTCTGCTGATTTCCATTAATGTAAATCTTGAGGTTCCTACTCTTCCGTGTTTAAAGTTTTTAACGGCTAAAAGCATGCCTTCTTCTAAAAGTCCCATTAAATCCTTCTGATACTCGACCTTAACGCGGCAGTTGTAACGGGCACTTATTCCAGAAACTTTTGTTTGTTCGCTGCCAAAGTATCTAGGAATAACTGCGGCTAGTCTAGCGCTGAATCTGCCGTCAAAGTCTGTGAAGCAGAAATTATTAAATTTGTTCTCTTCTTGCGGCTTCAATTGCTGCTCTCCTCTCTCTAAAAGTGCTCATATAGAATATGAATTTTCTCAATTTATGGTTATTGAGAATCCAATGGGCTGTTGTATCTACTATACGTTTAAACTGTCCATAATTCCATTTGGCGATTTTGTCCGCTATAAAAAGGGGTTTATTATGGCCGAAGGCTTCTGGAATGCTTGAGGGGGCCATTGCTGTTAAAATGGCCATGGTTAAATTTTGCAAGGGATTTGGAATATCCTTATTCATGTAAAGAATTACTTCTACAGGCTCTTTTGTTCCGTCACTTAGCTCATTCCAGAACTCCACAATATTTTCTGGCTTGTAATCATATTCTGGATAAACCAAGCGGTCTATAAGTAAAACATTGCTTCTTAGCAAAGGATCTGTTCTTGCTTGGCTTAACTGCACATAAGTCTTTAAGAAAACTTTTTCCAAACTTATTTTGTTTTTAATAGCACCTGAAACGTATCCTTTTCGTTTCTGTTTGTCTGGCACTAATGTTCTAAAGGCAGAATCATATCCGATTAAACTCCATGGAGGTTTGATTTTTTGCGGATTGAAAATGCTGGCTGATTGAAGTATCATACGGTCGGTGTTGGGAAGTTTTTCAAATTCTTCTTGAGATATGCCTGTTTCTAGTAGTCCCTCGTTATGCATTATTGGAATCAATTGTCTCTTGAAATCTCTGGCTGCAGTATCCTTTGTTATACCAATAAGCAATACATGCTTTTTCCAACTTTCTTCTATGAGCATTTGTAAAGTGAAAAGTGTTAGAAACGCTATGTCAAGGGTTGTTAACCAATGTTCTTTACCTTTTTTCACAATTTTCAATAGGCTTGAAGTTCTGTCTTCGGGTGTTTCTGCAAAAAATAAGCGGTCTCCTAAACTTACAACAAGCTTTTTTATGCGTTTCCATGTTCTTTCATATTTGAGGTTTAAAAAGTAATTCTCGTTTTTCTCGTTTAATATTCCACGCTGGGTTAGATGGTTTAGACAACGTTTAACTCTCTTAATTCTCTTTTCAGTTGTTATGGAGAACTTGGTTAAGATCTGTTTTTCAGTGACAACTCCTTTCTGTCTAACCAAATCAATTATAGCGTACCGTAGATAGTCAGCCCTAGGAGGAGGCAAACCTAAACTCTCATTACAGACATACTGTCTTGCAATGGTTAAGTCATTCAAGTCTATGGGCTCACCGTCAATTTCGTATCCTACAATGCTGCTTTTAGCCTCCCAAAACTCTCGCTTTGACGTATCGTAAAGTAGGCTTGCCCTTTCGATGGAAAGGCTTCTGTCTAAGAAGATTACTCGTACATTTTGGTTGGGATCTGTGGCAAGTTTATAGGCAAGATAGTGTTCAGCAAAGGTCATAATCCAATTTGCAATGGTAGCATTACTTATTATCGCTTCATCCACCAATGGCTTGTTCAAACTAATTTCTTCAGGTTCCTGGGTATCAAAAAAAGTTTGGTCTATATCGGGTATCTCGTTAACATAGACAGGAACAACACTTGAAATTCCAGCACCTTGTTGCACGGTTTTCTCGTCATACTCCACTTTAATTTCATCTTCAAGAAAAATTATCTTGCCTGTGGAAGCATAAGCCCCGCCAAAGAAAATTACTAAATCAAAAAAAGGACGAGAATACATGGTTCCATCTATTCCTGCAAAACGAACGTTTGAAGCCTCAAAGAACTCTTTTGCGGTTCTACATGCTTTTCTAATGTTGAAATTTGTTTTTATAAGATTCGTAAGTAAGCCTTCGTAAATGTTTTTTAGGGAAGAAAAGCGTTGTTCATAATCCATAACTTGCTTTGAAGCACCAAACCTAAGCACATTACTTGTCCGTTTTAATGCGTCACTTAAAGATGATAAACTTGCCAATTTTCCACCACGTTTTAAGATGTATCGTTACGGTAAAAATATTTGTTAACCCTTTTTGTGCAAATCTAAGAATGGAAAAATCTGCCATAACACTTTTATAGCATTATGTACGGTAGGGATAGAAAGGTCATGTAATATGGCGACTCAAAAATTGAAGAAATTGCTAAAGTTCCTAGGTTTTGTTATTGTCGTCTGGGTTTTGGCAATTTTTTATGCATTTGCAAAGTTAGGGGAATAGTTTAAAGAAACTATAGATTCTTTCAGTTAGAAAAATTGTAGCCTTAAACAATTAATATTGGTAATCTTATCCAGTTTTCTATTCTCATTTTTTATATGTTGTTCTAAACTTCTATTTTCCCCTTTATTTAATGTGATTAAGGGACGCATATAAAGGGAGCCAAAGTAACTTTGGAGACAAAATAAATAGGTCTTTTCTAAATAATATCCATGTGTGAAGACTATGGGTAGAGTTGCACGTGAAATGGTGGAGAAAGCTGGCATTAACGTTGACCAGCTCGTAGAATTGTTAGTTAAAAATGCGGCAGCGGAGCTGACAACTTACTACTATTACACTATTCTACGTTGTAATTTGATAGGATTAGAAGGCGAAGGAATTAAAGAGATCGCAGAAACAGCGCGGATTGAGGATCGTAATCACTTTGAAGCTCTAGTTCCAAGAATCTACGAGTTAGGAGGCCAACTTCCAGGGGACATGAAAGTTTTTAACGATATGTCCGCGTGTCCTCCCGCCAGTTTACCCAAAGATCCGAGAGATGTTACAGCCATTTTAAAAGTGTTAGTGGAGGCAGAGAGATGTGCTGTACGAGGATATACTTATATCTGTAATTTGACAGCGGGGAAAGACCATAGAACCTACGATCTGTCTCAAGCAATTCTTAATGAAGAAATCGAACATGAATCTTGGTTCTCTGAATTCTTAGGTGAAGGTCCATCCGGTCACTTCCTAAGAAGAGGCGAGACTTCGCCTTTTGTCTCTAAGTTTCTAAGATAGACCTCTTTTTCCTCCTTCCCTTTTTTAATAGTCTGTAGTCATTGTAAAGGCTGTAAAATAGGTTGATTGAAGAAACAATTTTGCTTGGTTCGGTTGCTAGTTTGATGGCAGGATTGGCAACGGGAGCTGGAGCTTTACCTGTGTTATTCACTACAAAAGTGTCAGATAAGTTATTGGACGTTATGCTTGGGTTTTCTGCTGGTGTTATGTTAGCTGCTACATCGTTCAGTCTGTTAGTACCTGCCATCGATATGAGCGGTCCTTTGGTTGTTGTTTTAGGATTTATTTTAGGGGCTCTTATTCTTCATCTGGTTGACCGCTTCATTCCTCATTTTCACCCAGCGTTAGGCAGAGAAGGCTTGCCTTCGAAATTATCAAAAGCTTGGCTGTTCGTCATCGCCATTACTATTCACAATTTTCCAGAAGGTTTAGCTGTGGGAGTTAGTTTTGGCACAGGGAATGTTTCCACAGGACTTATAGTTGCTATGGCCATTGGTCTTCAAAACATGCCTGAAGGGTTGGCAGTAGCACTTCCGTTACTGCGAGAAGGCTATAGTAGACGAAAATCTTTGTGGTATAGCACTTTAACGGGAATGGTGGAACCTGTTGGAGGCTTGTTAGGCGTTGCGCTTGTATCTATTTTTCATCCGATTTTGCCCTGGGCACTAGCTTTTGCCGCAGGTGCCATGCTTTTTGTCGTAAGTGATGAAATGATACCTGAAAGCCACGAAAAAGGTTATGAAAGAGAAGCAACTTTCGGTCTTATAGCAGGATTTGTAATTATGATGTTATTAGACTGTATTTTCACATAAATATTGGGAGAGTATATTAGTGCGAGAGTTCACTGAGAAAGAACTTGCAGAATATAATGGGAGAAATGGAAGGCCAGCATATGTAGGATATAAAGGAAAAGTGTATGATGTCTCACACAGTTTTCTTTGGAGACACGGAACTCATCAAGTCATTCATAATGCTGGTCTTGATTTGACAGATGCCTTGCAAAAGGCTCCTCACAACGACGAAGTTCTCAAAAAGTTCCCAGTAGTTGGAATATTAGTATCCTTCAGAAAGGGTAAACAACATCTTCCTCATTAAAAACTATATCATAAAACACGGCGAATTACTGTTCTTTTGAAAGGGTTAAAAAATAAAAGCATTGGAGCAAAATTAATATTGAGAGATTTGGAACTAGAAAAATAATCTCCTTTGCTGGTCTGGTTTTCTGAAACATGCCACTTTAACTGAAATCCAAGGAAAATTTCTGAGGTGTTTAAACGATTTTTTATATAAAATGTAAATTGGAAAACTTTGATAAGGCAAATCCTCTAATAGAGCTGACTTCGAATATATATATTTGAAAAAGAAAATAATATGCCTTACCTTTAAAACTACCAGGTCACTTGAAATCATGGCGGGGTTGCCCTAGCCTGGTAGGGGGCAGGCCTGCTAAGCCTGTGGTCCTTGTGGGCCGCGCGGGTTCAAATCCCGCACCCCGCGCCAAACCGTTCGCCTTAGAAAACTTGAGTTTTGAAGAGCTTCCCTGTAAATCTTGAGTTTTAGCTGAGTTTTGAGCTTTCTGTTCATTTTTGGCTCTCATACAATCGCATCCTAAGTTTAAACCTGTCCATTACGAAAAATATTATCAGATTGGATGTATTTCAAGCTTGTTAGCTAAGCGAAGTTATTATTGCCTAGTCTTTTTCTGGGAAGTATAGCTACCAGTAGAGTTACTATCATGAATATGGATAGAATAAGGAACGAAGGGAACTCTGGGATTACAAAGTCCGAAAGCATTAGTGTGATCATCTGGTTGTCTGTCATGTTTACTGTTGTGCTGTTTGAGTAGGGCTCGTATGCTGCTTCAACAGTATAATTTCCGATAGGGTATTCTCCAGTGGCATTCATCATCTTTTCCATTAATGTTAGTCTTGCCCAGCCACTTGCATCAGTTAACCTTGATTCAGCCATTGTTGTGTTTGGATAAGTTGCAGTCACATTAGCCGAGGGAACATCCTGACCGATTGAGTCTATAACATGGGCATTGAGATACCAACTAACATAAATCTTTGATTGGTGGTTAATGGTGCAGGTGGTATATGTAGAGTTTAAAAGCCAAAGCTTAGAATCTGCGTATAACTTTAGGTTTTGAATTGTCGTGTTATAGAGATCCCCACGAGAAGAGACAAAAAACGATAAGACTCCTATTGCCGAGTTGGATACGGAAAGAGTTGAAGAATGACTCACTTCGAGAGAGTGCAATTTGCAGTCGGAGATCGTTGCATTTGCTGTTCCATGTAAACCAAAGGCCCATCCATTAACGTGGGTATCAGTCAATACGAGATTTGGAGACCAACCTTCGGATGCAACTGAAACAGAACAGTTAGTCTGATAACTCCAATACTTAACGTACCGTGGGTCGAGCTCCTTAACAGAGAAGTTTGCAGAGTCAACGAAAGGTTTGACAGCCACATCAATTGTAGAGTTCGAAACATAAACGTCAGATTTTCTATGAGCATATACATAAAAGAGAGAACAGTTTGAGACTATGACGCTTGAGTCATAATCACCATAAACATTGAACAACAAAGAATTTGACACATTAATACTGGAGTTGCCAAATGCAATCACATGCCCATATCTTGCGTTAGAATCTAATACAGATATGACTGAAAAGTCAGAGGCAAACAGTCTAACTCTTTCTTCTGGTGTCTCAGCGATCAACTCATTTACTGTCGCTGAACTGTTGCCATATAATTTTATTCTCAGGTCGTACCTGCCTGCATATATCGTGGAGTTTTCCAATAGAAGACGTGGATTACCATTGGCTGGGTTCTGAAATATCATGCCAAATTGATTATTGTATTTTTGCGTAAAGTTCACCATGGCATTTCTAAGAACAAGGGTTGCGTTTTCTTCCACGATTATGCTTCCGTTTATGCTAAACTCTCCTTCAATAACGTACACGTCATTATCGCCAAGAATTAAGTCTCCTTGATAAACAGATAGAAAAGCCTTAACAACTGGAATATTTCCTTCATGTACCGATGCAAAAGCCACCAGCAAAAACGTAACAAGGAAAATAAACAAAAACTTCCGCATTACTTCCTCACACTACTCGTTTAGTATATATAATAGCCTCTGTTTTTATAACTTTTGGAAAGACTTTAACTGTATTCTACAGTTTAACAATTCTCTCATTTTGACGTTCGTTTTCTACGTAAATTACAAATATTACCTATCTTCACGTTTAACACATTCAATTCAATTACGCCGACTAGTTTCATTTGAAGAATAAGAATAAGGATGATGATGTTATCTTCTATAAATAACTTCTAGAGCAACCTTCTAGATCTAAAAACTACCCCAAATCGATCATATTACACTATCCACTCACCTAACCTTTCCACTAAACAACAACATCTAACCACTTCACGTCATATTTTACTCTATTTCACAAAATCAGCCAAACACATAGGTTTTCACCGGCTTGTTGCCTTGGCATTCTCCCATTCTTCTATAATTTCTCTTAGGATTTTTGGTTGAAATCTGAAAATGTCTTGAGGGTCTTCAACATATATGTACAACATATAGGTTCTGTCAAGTCTCGTAAGTTTCGTAGTTTTATATCCCGGTTTTTTAGGAAGAGTCTCTGCATAACGATCAGCAACCTTATCCAGTAATTCCTCCAGCTTTTCCGTAGGTAAAGAATGGTCAAAACTCACTTCGAATCCATAACAGTACAATGTGGATTCTTCGCCTTTAAAGCGATAATTTGTAATTTCCTTGTCTAAAATCCTCTGAGTGCTTATAGATACAACACTATTAGTTGCAGTCAAAATTTTCGCGTAATTTATCGTAATCTCCTTAACTATGCCCTCAACGCTGTCTATCCGAACATAGTCGCCTACATGGAACGGCCGAGCGAGTAGAAGATAGAATCCGGCTATAAGGTTTCCAATGGTCCTAGTGGAAGCGAAACCCACAGCTGCACCACCCAATGCTGAAATGCTGACCAAGATATCTGAGGGAACGCCGCCCACATGCATAAGCGCTATAAGTGCTCCAATAACTATTATCAGTCTCGCCGTCAATACTAAGCCATTTTCAACATCCGGCGGCAACTCAGTTCGCGCAGTAAATCTTTTCACCCATCTCGTTACTATACGTTCAATTACCGCTGCAACAATTCCTATAATAAGCAACCAAATAATCGTTATCAAATAAGGATATTCAGCGAATATTTCTAACATGCCCACTACCCCTCAAATGAAGAACAATTAAGTTGAAATATAAACTTAAGCGTTTTCAATAATTTTAAATCCTCTAAACATGTGAGAATCCAGTTAGCATGTTAGAGAAAGCTTTTATTAAAGTTCAAATTTTACTTTGGCAATACCTTAAAAGATGATGTCTATGACGCTTCAAAAAGGCGATTTCATCCTAATCGACTATACTGCCAGGGTAAAGGAAACAGGCGAGGTTTTCGACACTACAATAGAAGAAACAGCTAAAAAAGAACGCTTATACAAGGAAGGCGAAATCTACGAACCCAAACTTATCGTTGTCGGCGAAGGCTGGGTTCTAAAAGCACTAGACGAAAGTTTCCCAAACATGGAAGTTGGCAAAACTAGTTCTGTGGAAATTCCACCGGAAAAAGCTTTTGGAGAAAGAGATTCTGAAAAAGTTAAACGTGTTCCCTTAAAGCATTTGACTTCTAAGGGAATAACTCCTAACCTTGGCATGCGAGTTGAATATGATGGCAAATTGGCAATCGTGAGGGCAGTAGGCGCAGGAAGGGTTCTCCTTGATTTTAATCCTCCGTTAGCTGGAAAAACCCTTATCTACGAAGTTACAGTTCAAAAGAAACTTGAAACTGCAAAAGAAAAGATCGTTGCTCTAATACATAGAAGAATACCCTCTGTGGAGGCAGAAAAATTCAAATTCACAACCAAACAGAAAACTGTTACTATAGAAATGCCTGAAGAAGCCTTTTATCTTGAAGGCATTCAAGTAGCCAAAAGGGGAATAGCCCTAGACATACAACGATTCTTCCCAGAAATAACAACTGTAAAATTTGTTGAAACCTTTAAAACTGAAACAAAGAAAGAAGAAAAAACGTAACTTCATCCTATAACTTCTGTTTTTTCAGCCAACTTTTCATAAGCTGCTGAATCAAAATTTACCTTATTAAGAATAGTATACCTCTCAGGCCGTAGCGTAGCAGCAACTGTCAACGCTTTTACTACTTCATCCCTTTCTAAGCCAAGCTCTTTAGCATTTGTCGGCGCCTCCAACTTTTTCAATGTGTCTCTTATCCGTTTCCAGCTAATTCTATGTAGATAAGCCATAAGTATTGTTCCAACACCGCACTGTTCACCATGTAAAGCATGATCACGCTTGATGATGTCTAGAGCATGGCTGAATAAATGTTCTGAACCGCTGCATGGACGGCTGCTTCCAGCTATACTCATAGAAACACCACAGCTTATCAGCGCCTCTATGAGAACCCGTATTCCCTCCTCATTATCTGGCTTCATCAACTCAGCATTTTGCATCACAAGCTTAGCGCTCATTAAAGCCAAGCTTGCAGCATAATTTCCATAATACTCATTTTTCTCTTTATGGGCCAACTTCCAATCTTCCACAGCTGTCAATTTCGCAATTACGTCTCCACAACCACTTATAGTGAAACGCCATGGCGACCGCATTATGATGTTGGTATCTGCTATGATGGCTAGAGGAGACTGAGCCATTACCGAATAGGGTTTTTCAAAACCTTTAATAGAAGAAAGCGGGCTTGCAATACCATCGTGAGAAGCTGTAGTTGGAACACTTATAAACGGAATTTCAAGGTGTGCAGAGCTCAACTTTGCAACATCAATTTTGGTTCCACCACCCACCCCGAAGACGACTTGCGGCTTTTGCATCTTAATTTCTTCTTCTGCAGCCCTAACATTTTCAACGGTCGCACCGTCAACAATAAAAACATTAACTTTTAAACCTTCACCTTCAAGAAGCGTCCTAACCGTTTTCCCAGCCACATCGTAAGTTTTTGAACCAGCAATAATAAGCGCAGAATCCGTGAACCCCAATCTTCTAGAAACTGTTGCCACTAGTTCTATGGTTCCTTCTCCAACAATAACTTCTCGCGGAAGCTGCATTCGATGATGCTTTAAAGACAACGCAATCCCTTAACAGACTTGAACCCTTATTTAGTCAATGCTTCTTTTTTAAAAGTATTGTCTTCTTCTATTCTTTTAAACCGCAATATTAATAAATTCCATGTTTATGATTAGATGATACTACTTCCTAGCGAAGTAAACTCGCGATACATTATGGTTTTGGGAGAAAAATGAAATGGCAAACAACAATTTAGTAAATCGACTAGCTTTAAAGGGAACGACAACCATAGGCGTCGTTTGTCTAGACGGCGTCATATTAGCCTCAGATACAAGAGTGACAATGGGCTCCTATATAGCCCATAAACACGGCAAAAAAATATACAAAATAGATAACCACATAGGCATGACAATTTCAGGGACAGTTGCAGATGCCCAGAGAACCGTAGACATATTAACTGCTAATGCTCAACTCTATAAAATCAACATAGGAAGACCACTACCCGTAAACTCTGCAGCCAGACTAGTGGCGAATCTCCTGTTCTCATCTAGATACGTTCCCTTGCTTACACAAGTTTTGATAGGCGGCGTAGACGACACCGGCCCTCATGTGTTTTCACTAGATCCCTTCGGAAGCCTAACAGAAGAAAAATGTGTTGCCACGGGTTCTGGCTCACCCATAGCCTATGGCGTCTTAGAAGACAGATACAAAGAAGATATTTCCATCAAAGAACTTCTACCTACAATAGTTAAAGCCATAAACTCTGCCATGAAAAGAGACACAGCAAGCGGCGATAGCTTCAACGTTGCCATAATCGACGGAGAAGGGTACCGAGAACTGTCTGAAGAAGAGAAACGGCAATTTTTAGTTTAATGAAGGAAGTTTAAGAGTGCCACAGAACTCTGAGAAAGAAAAAATCGAAATAAGCCACTACATATTAGAACATGTTCCCAAAGAGGCTGAAGTAGCCAGAATAGAATACGAAGGCTCCATGCTTGCTATCTACGCAAAAAAGCCAGAGATACTAGTTGAACAAAGCAGCCTAATTGCAGACATCGTCAGCATAATAAGAAAGAGAATAGTGGTACGCTCCGATCCCTCTGTGAGGCTTCCTGAAAAAGAAGCTGAAAAAATAACACGAGGAATAATTCCGCCAGAAGCAGAAGTAACAGACATAAACTTTGATCCAAGCCTTGGCGAGGTAATAATTGAAGCCAAAAAACCTGGGCTTGTAATAGGCAAAAATGGAACTGTCCTACAGGAAATCATAAGGAAAACTAAATGGCGTCCACGCGTTCTTAGAAGCCCACCATTAAAATCCAAAATAATTACTCACATGCGCCATTATCTTCATTCTGAAAGTAAAGAAAGAGAACGGATACTTCGAACAATAGGAGAACGAATTTTTAGACCAAAAATCTACGATGTAGGTGACATTAGAATAACTGCTCTTGGAGGAGTTCAAGAGGTTGGAAGATCAGCCTTCCTTGTTCAAACAAGGGAAAGTAGTGTTCTACTGGACTGTGGCATTAATCCTGGATCTACAAAACCCTTCGAAGTCTTTCCGCGATTTGATAACCCTCTCTTCGAACTTGACTCTTTAGATGCAGTTGTGATAAGCCATGCTCACCTTGACCATTGTGGCTTAGTTCCATTTCTTTACAAATACGGATATGACGGACCAGTATATTGTTCAGCCCCAACATCAAACCTTATGACCCTTCTTCAACTAGACTACTTGGATGTCGCCAGTAAGCAGGGCATAACACCTCCCTACGATCAAAAAGATGTTCGAGAATGCGTTCTACACACAATTTCCTTAAGACATGGAGTTGTAACTGACATAGCCCCAGATATTCGCCTAACACTGCATAATGCTGGTCATATTTTAGGATCGTCCATTATTCACCTCCATATTGGCGAAGGCTTACATAACATCGTTTACACTGGAGACTACAAGTATGGGCGAACCATGTTGCTGGAGGCCGCTGCCAAAGAGTTTCCAAGAGTTGAAACCGTAATAACAGAAAGTACTTATGGCGGGGTAGATGATGTTATGCCTTCACGTGTTGAAGCTGAAGAACGTCTAACAGCTGTCATAAATGAAACTTTGGAACGTAAAGGGAAAGTCTTAATTCCGGTGCCAGCTGTAGGGAGAGCACAAGAAATAATGCTTGTCATTGACGGCTATATGCGACGTGGGCTAATGAAAGAAGCACCAGTCTTTATTGAAGGAATGATTTCTGAAGCGACAGCCATTCACACAGCTTATCCTGAATATCTTGGACGGCAAGTTCGCCATAGCATATTGTATGAAGGAGTAAATCCCTTCAAGTCAGATTACTTCACCATTGTGGAACATCCCAGTGTAAGACAAGACATAATAAACGGAGAGCCATGCATCATCATGGCAACTTCAGGCATGCTTGAAGGTGGACCAGTAATTGAATACTTCAAAACCTTAGCAGAAGATGAGAAAAACTCCATAATCTTTGTTAGCTATCAGATTGAAGGAACCTTGGGAAGAAGAGTGCAAAAAGGTTTAACCGAAGCCACTATGATAAACAGTGAAGGCAGAATGGATGTGGTGAAAATCAGATTAAAGGCAGAATCAATTGAAGGCTTTTCTGGACACTCAGATAGACGCCAAATAATCAACTACATCACCCATCTAAAACCCAAACCGGAAAAAGTATTCATATGCCACGGAGAACGAGCAAAATGTCTAAGCTTAGCAAACACTATACAAAGAAATTACGGAATTCAAACACTGGTTCCAGCTGTCATGGAAACATTTAGGCTGCAGTAGGTATAGGCTCATTAGCAATCGGTGTCTTCTCTCTCCAAATTCTCACAGACGGAGGGCACACAACCACTCGCTCTTCACCCAATCTCGCTATATCTCCACCCACTGACTCCGCAAATTCACATAACTCGCTTACAGCTCGCTTAAC
>MTLU01000018.1 GCA_002010975.1 Candidatus Bathyarchaeota archaeon JdFR-07
CAATATGCATATCCACCGCCTGGACAGATTCCCCCACAGCAATATCCTTACCCGCCATATGCTTATCCGCCGCCGATGTATCCGCCTACAGCACCACCGCAATCTTTAGAAGATGAATTAGCAGCTCTAGAAGACTACAAAAAAGAGCTTGAAGACGAAAAAGTCAGTATAGAACAGGAAATCAGTAATGTGGAAGCAAGAATAAAGGAGCTTAAAGCTATGATTGAACAGGGACGAGGGCAACCGTCAGGACAGTGAAGTTATTGAATTTGCCAATAAAACGTTTTCAATGCGGGAACTGCGGACAAATAATAGAAGTTCCACAGGGAATTCCAAAACCGCTTAACTGTCCAAGATGTGGAGCGCCTGCCATGATGATTCATAGACTGAATAAAGGTCCACCTGGAGGAAGAAGAGGAAGAGGCAGGGGTCCTTCATGGCAAGGTTCGCAACCTTAACTTTCCCCTTTTTTAGTTTTGCTTGAATTAATATTACTCAATCGAGATGATGATATGGGAAAAATTAGAGTAGCTGTTCCAACAAGAGCACATGCAGGTTTAGAGGATACTGTTTCAGAAGTTTTTGGTAAAGCCAAAACTTTTACTATAGTGGAAGTTGAGAATAGTCAAATTAAGAATGTTCACGTTATTGAAAATCCAGCAGCGTCTTATGAGTATGGTGCTGGACCTGTTGCTGTGAAAACATTGGCAGATCTTCAAGTGAATTTCGTGCTGTCAGTAGAACTAGGTCCAGGGGCTTCGGGTTTGCTTGAGCATCATCATATACAGAAGATTGCTATAAAGCCAAACACAAAAGTTATAGATGCAATAAACGAGAATTTGAAAAAGTTGAAGATTTGAAAATTGGTGCTCATTAACATTTGGAGCCCCTTGTTATGCAGTTAAACGAAGCTGAAAACGCGATATTAGTTGCTCAAGAGAATGAAATCACGGAACACTTTGTCTATGAAAAATTGTCTCAATCGATAAAGGATCCTGATAATAGAGAAGTTTTAAAAAGAATTTCAAATGATGAACTGAGACATTATGGCTTCTGGAAAAAGCATACTCGCAGAAATGTAAACCCAAATAAATTGAAGATATGGAAGTATTTTTTAATTTCAAAATTGTTTGGAATAACTTTTGGAATAAAGCTTATGGAAAGGAACGAAGAAAAATCTCAGATTATGTATGAAAAAATCTCTGAATATGTACCTGATGTCAAAAGCATAATAGAAGATGAAGGTGAACATGAAAAGCAGCTTATAGATTTAATAGATGAGGAACGGCTTAGATATGTTAGTTCCATGGTTTTAGGTTTAAGCGATGCACTTGTGGAGCTTACTGGTGCTCTTGCGGGTTTTACTCTTGTTCTTCAGAATACGCGACTAATAGCAATGACAGGCTTGATTACTGGAGTTGCAGCATCTCTATCCATGGCTGCCTCAGAGTATTTATCGACAAAATCTGAAAGTAGCACCAAAAACCCATTTAAGGCATCATTTTACACGGGAATTGCTTATGTTCTTACGGTTTTGTTTTTAATATTTCCCTACTTGCTTTTTACAGATATGTACCTCTGTTTAAGTCTAACAATACTAAACGCTATTATCGTCATTTTATTATTCACTTTTTATATTTCTGTTGCAAAAGACTTCTCTTTTAAAAGGAGATTTTTTGAGATGACGCTGATCAGCCTTGGGATAGCAGGCTTAACATTCATCATAGGATTTATTATAAAGACGTTCTTAAACGTAGAAGTGTAAATTTCCAAGGCTCACGTAAGACACAGTCTTTTCATAGCTAATTTTTTGGGTAACATGGGCATAGGTAATTTATGATTTCATGTAGCGAAATAGTTAGCGAAGAGGAGGTTGTATTTTTGTTGTTATGCTTGGTAAAAATGCTCCACCTACGGCTCCTAGAACCATGTGTATCATTACAAAACCATAAAGGAAGAAAATCGGTGAGAGTGACCATCCGAGGAATGTTGCGAAACTCCAGTATAAAGCGATATCTCCTAGAATGTTATAAAGTAATCCAATGGTTGTTGTGACCGATCTTGGCTCGCTGGGTTTCTTTTTAGTGAGATATAGGGATTATGTCAATTATTATTCCACCCATGCACCATGCAGGAATGATCATCCAAACTACTGGTGGACCTCCAGGAAGAAACGTTGACAAAGTTCCGCTTATAAGTTGAGTAAAAGTTGCTGTTCGAATTTGCCGACAAATTCGGTTGCTACAAGAACAAGGATTGTGCTAACTGGAATGGCTATTAATGCGTATAATCCTAGGAAAGGGGCAGGAATGAAGTTTGTTGTCTGCGACACTATTGAGGATATGCAGCCTAAGATCGTCATGAGGGCGATGTCTCTTACATAGAAGTAGTGTTCACCCATTTCGACCAACCCTCTTGTGATGACTTCTATCTATGTTTCTTACAGATTCCGCTACCATCCAAAATGTAGTAATTGGTTCGAGCGCAGTCTCTACATAGTTGCTTTTGATTTTGTATAACAGGTTTGCAGGTTTTCTCTTGGCAAATTGGGCATATAATGGAATCAAATATAGGCGCATACTCAGGAATTTTAATTTTAATTCGCTTTATCCTAAACATTAGGTTTGCAGGCTTTCTTATTTCGCTAAATGCCATTTCAGCTAAAAGATTCATCATTCTTTTTTGCTGCTCTTCTGTTGCTGTTTCTCTTCGAACAACAATTTTCTTCCATAGATTATTGGCTTCTGAATATTCTTTTCTAATAGAATCTTCGTATTTTGGATCTAAAGCAATCCTTATGGCTGTTCCGTCTCTTCTAGCTAAGGTCACGGCTGTTTTGCCAATGTCTAAATAAACGATCCCGTTATTTCCGAAAGTACAGCCTGTAATTGTTTGAATACCATCACTGAAACAATTATTTGTTTCAACAAGGGCTATAAGTTCTTCCATTCCACCGCTCTTTATTCCCAATTCTTTCACTGCAATGTAACCAGCTTTGACTCCATAAGCTAAATAACTACAAAAATGTCCATGAAGTTCCGCAGCTTTTTTTAGAAGCTTTTCTTCTCTCGTCAACTTCTACAGTACAAGCTATCTAAATCGATTTGGGGGGGTTGTATCTGGTTTTCTATGCATGTTACAAATTCTATAAATAAAACCATCTTCATTTTTAGATTGGAGTTGATCGCTTGGATGCTGCGCTTATTCGGAACTTTCTAGAAAAGAAAAATATCTTTGCGGTTGTGGGTGCCAGTAGAAACCCGAAAAAGTTTGGCTATCAAGTTTACAGAGACTTGCGTTCAGCAGGATATAAGGTTTATCCTGTGAACCCAAACGCCGATGAAATTTGGGGGGACAAATGTTTCGCGAAACTTGAGGATTTGCCTGAGAAGCCTGATGTTGTTGATCTTGTCGTTCCACCTAAGATAACAGAGAATGTCGTTAGAACTTGTAAGAAACTTAAAATAAGAAAAGTTTGGATGCAGCCTGGTTCAGAATCAGAAGCAGCAATAAACTTTTGCAGAGAAAATGATATTGACGTAGTTTACGGCGTCTGCGTGATGATTGAACGTGCTCGACGACGAAAAGGAAATTAGAAACTATGCCACGTTTCTGGATATAGTTTGGAAAATAAACGAAATTCTTAAATGTAATATTTTTATTAAACTCCAAGCTCTAGGGTGATAAATTGCCAATAATAAAAGCAACAGCTAAATGGATAGAAAATGTTCGAACCATCGTTGATAACTCGAGGACACACACGCTGGTATGTGATCTTCCTGCTATGAAAGGAGGAGACGACACAGGGCCCACAGCTTTAGAACTTGCAATCATGAGTATTGCTGATTGTGCTGCCACGATATTTGCTGATGTTTGTAAACAAAGTAAGATTGAAATTACTAAATTAGAAGTGGTTGCAGAAGCTGAAAAGCCTGCAGATTCCCCTAAGCTTAAGGGTGTGACATTAAAGGTTAAGGTTTCTGCAAATGCTAGAAAACAGTTGATCGAGGCAGCTTGGAGAAGAACAGAAGCAAATTGCCCTGTATTAGCGATATTTAGTGAAGTCGTGCCTTTGAAAGCTGAATTAGAAACCACCACTACTTAAGTTTCATTTCATTAATAAACAATGTAAGCAAAATTCTTTAGTCAATTTCCAGTTAACAGAATGTTTGTATTATTTGAAAATCAGAGTCTTATTTTTGAATACTAATCCAACATCTAGCAGTTTGTTTTTACTTATCTTTCTTCCACATTTATTGCTTTTGAAGGACAATTTTTCATGCACTCTAAGCAGATCGCACAATTAGCAGCATTCACAACTACCGGTATATCATCTAACCATTCGAACACGCCATAACTACAAGCTTTAACACAAGCTTTACACAACTCACATTTTGAATAAACAATACTGATTTCTACAACCATTGATATTCCAGCTTTACACCACTCCTTAAAATAGGAGTAATTTGACTTTAGTTAGTCTTTCTACAATTCTAAANATATATATAGGTGAAATTTCTCGAAACAATGTTTGAACATGTATTGGAGAAACAAAAATGAGAGATNGTTTCTCATGTTTTNTCCGAGTCTAAAGGAACACAGCCTATCCAATTGATACTATCTTTCCGGAACCGTTTTTAACATATTTTTGTTCTAAGATTTTTTCGATTCCCTGCTTTGCATCGTTTGATGTACAATGGCAAGGGGAAACAAGTTTAACGTCTAATTCGCGTAAAAAATCTCCAACTCTTATGCCTTCACCCATGCTTGATATGTGAAAACCACCTATTACTGCGTATATCTTGTTTACACCTGAGACTTTCTGTGCATGTTTAAGAACGTTGGCGAGTCCTGGATGACTACATCCCGTCAAGACAATGAGTCCCTTGTCTTTCACATTAACCAACAATGAGTGCTCGCTTAGTCCACTTGGAACTTCGCCAGTAGACATTACGCCATTAATAAATTCGATAGATTTATAACAAATCACTGGGTCACCACCCGCTCTTTCTATTTTTCTTATTCCAGAAGAGTTTTCAGATGGCACATAAACTGACACGGGTGGTTTTAGCAAAGATAGGACCTGGGTTAACGCTCCCCAGTGGTCTTTGTGCCAATGGGAAATAAAAATAGCTTCAACTTCAGATATATTTAGACCGAGTTTCGAAGCGTTACCAAGTAGTGTTTGGAAAGAACCGCTTGTATCCATTAAAATAGTATGCTTTTCGTTGTCTGAAAAGATTCTAACATAAAAGGAAAGCCCCCAGCTGGAAGCTAGATTTTCTTTCCAAATACTATTATCAACAATTGTTGTTATCCTAACAAGTTTCACCTCTTTCATATGATCCGCTCTCCGGTTTTTTCTACAACTAAAAGACATAGCTCTCTCTTTGCACCCATATTTAGGATCCTCTGCTTTTCGATCTTTCATTGAAGCTTAGGGCACTTTCAGAACAAACTAAACTCATTGCGTGTAAGTTCTTCTCCTATGCGCCAGTTTTCGCATGTAATATTTATTTCCTTCATATTCAAGCTCTATAAGTTTGCTTTCTTTCAAAAGTTTCTCCACAACTTTCCAGTCGGCATTTGCTTTTTTCAAAGATTCTGCTACGGCCTCTTTCCGCATAGGGTGGACAGCTGTTATGCTTAGCAGATCTTTTTCAACATTTCCTGTGAAAGCGAAGGCGTTTCCTTCATAACCTATCAAATATTCAACTCTGTCCACGCCAAGTTTCGCAGAGAATACTTGAAACGCACGGTTTATGACTTCTTCTCTGGCTGGTTTTACCCATTTTTCTGTGGGAGGCCTCGTTGGTATGGCAATGTAAGCCTTCTCTATCTTATTTAATTCTCCAAGACATTTGACTATTTTTTCAAATTCACTGCCATATTTTATATCGCCAATAAGCATTGTTTCGCTTACAATGGTTCCTTTAAACATCTTTGTAAACTCTCTTATGCCCTCCCAAATTTCGCTTATTTTTAAACTCTTATGAGGTCTGTTTATGCTTTTCCAAAGATTTTGGCTGACTGCATCAATCTTCACTGAAACATAATCAGCTTCTAGTAAACTCTCTCTAACATCATTATGCCAGAGCAGAGAAGCGTTAGTCAAAACAGCTACTGGAATTCCAATGTGTTTGAGGAGGGAAATTGCTTTTCTCAAGTTGACGTCTAAGGTCGGCTCACCGTCTGGAACAAAAGTGAGATAATCAACTCTCTCTTTTCTTGAAATCGTTCTCTCAAGCTTATTTTTAACTTCCTTGTATATGTCTTCTGGCTTGTAGAAGAGCTGCCGTTTTGTTGTCATGTTTGTGGTCTTTCCCAATTGGCAATAAACACAGGAATATGAGCAAGTTTTTGCGGGTATATTGTTTATCCCTAGGCTTCGACCTAAACGTCTTGACGGAACAGGCCCAAAAATTAACGATTCCAAAGCTTTCAAATCCGCGGGTTTAGAGTCTTTATGGCTAAAAGAATACTTTTCCAAGTGTTCCTTATCTCTTCAGCTGCATCACTTTTTGGAGCATATTCAACTACTGGTTTTCCGTTGACCATAGCTTCCGTAACTATCGGATTAAAGGAAATCTTGCCAACAACCTCTACCCCCTTCTCTTTACAGAAACCTTCAATCTTCTCGGTGTTATCCTTGTTTATATCATACATGTTTATGCAGACAAATGGGTGTACGTTAAAATGTGTTAGTAGCTGCAATGCCCTCTCAAGATCATGAATTCCTGACATTGTGGGTTCTGTAACTATTAAGCCTGCATCTACTCCCGTAACTGATGCTATGACGGGACAGCCTATTCCAGGCGGGCCATCTATTACGATTAGATCGCTGTTCTCTTTTTCAGCCAAGTTTTTTGCGTTCTGTCTTACTAATGTGACTAGTTTTCCAGAATTTGCTTCGCTAGGATTGAGCATGGCATGGGCCATAGATCCGTATTTAGTCTTTGATATGTAGGCATATCCAGAATTGCGTTCTTTTAGCGTTAAGGCGTTTACTGGACAAACAATAACGCAGACATTGCAGCCTTCGCAGGAGAAAGCGTTAATCTTAAAGTCGTCAGTTATGGCATCGAATCTGCATTTTTCTCGGCATAAACCGCATTTTACACATTTTTCTTGGTCGATATTTGCTAGTTTTGAGCCTTTGAAATTTTGTGTTTTAACTATCTTTGGATGAAGAAGCATATGGAGGTCTGGAGCGTCCACATCACAGTCAGCCACTACAGCTTTCTTTGCCAGAACAGCGAAGGAAGCGGTTATAGTAGTTTTTCCTGTGCCCCCTTTACCACTTAAAATTGTGAGCTGCTTCATTTGCCTGCAATCCTCTTCGCTTCAGTGAATAATGCTTGAAATTTTTCCTTCCATTCTGGCATTTCTAAGCTGAAGGGGATGCCCCTTGAGTAGAGTTCAGCGATTTTTCTTTTATAAGGGATTTCAAGCAAGATGGGAATTTCCTTTTTGCGGCAATATTCATACACTTTTTTATTACCTACGTGGGCACGGTTAATGACAACGCCAAAAGGAATAGTCATTTCCTCCAAAACTTGAACCGCTATTTTTAGATCGTGCAAGCCGAAAGGGGTAGGCTCAGTAACAAGAATACAGAAATCGCTTCCGTTAACGGTTTCAATCATTGGGCAAGAAGTTCCAGGTGGAGAATCAAGAAGGACATTCTTGCTTTTCTTCATGTTTCTCTTAACTTCTTTTATAACTGGAACAGCCATAGGCTCGCCTATTTTAAGCTCTCCATAAACAAGTTCTAAATCCCCAGAAGAGCCTTGCTTCAATGTACCAATTCTATGCTTTTCTTCGCCTATAGCTTTCTTAGGGCAAACGAGGATACATCCACCACAACTAATACAAAGCTCTGGAAAAATCAAAACTTTTTCTGGCCCAACAAAAAGGGCATTATTTTGGCAAAACTCTGCACATTTTCCACAATTATTGCATAACTTTTCATTTATGCGAGGGATTAGGCTGTAAACTGGTTTTTCGTGTTTTATGTTGGGGTGCAATAATAGATGGGCGTTTGGTTCTTCTACATCGCAGTCTAATAACTGGGCATTTTTTATGGAAATTGCTATGTTTACTGCAATTGATGTTTTCCCTGTTCCTCCTTTACCGCTTGCTATCGACAGTATCATAAAAGTCCTCAAGCAGTTAACATATCTTCCTAACGTCTGGCATTTTCCAATTTCTCTAGAGCTTTGTAAAGGGTGGTGATGGCAAGTTTTGCACAATGTCGCTCTAATTCAGGTAGTCCGCCTAGTTCTTTTAGCACGTCTTCTGCGGTTATTTGTCGGGCTTCTTCGATGGTTTTGCCTATTATTAGCATTGTTAAAGCTGATCCGCAGCAGGCTGTTCCTAGACAGCCCTTGTATTGGAATTTTGCGTCTTCTATTACATCGTTTTTTGCAAGTTTCAAGTAGATTTTTAAAGTGTCTCCACATGGACCAGTATAGGCTAAAGCTACATCTGGTTTATCAATTGAGCCTAAATTTATCTTGTTCATGTAAAGTTGCAGAGCTTTAGCTGAATATTCAGGGTTTTTTAAGAGTGAAAATTCTTCTTTTGCTAATTTTTTTCCCATATTTACACCTAATAATAAACTTAGTAATTGGGTTGCTCATTGGTGGAGGGCGTGATGACAACCTTCTGTAAGTTCTTCGAGCTCGTCTTTTTTGTATGCCTCAATGAGCTCTTCCACAGTGTTTGCGTTTGCCCTAAGTACTGCTACTCGGGCTTGTTGGAAAATGTTTAACGCTCGTGGGCCCATTCCATAAGTGATTAGCGCGTTTGGTTTTAGTGCTAGGATACGGTCAGGCGGTCGCCCAGTACCGCCAAAATGTTCACTCAAATTAGGTACAGATTGAATATTTGAAATGTGTCCATTTTCGTCTAAGTCAACCACAATAAAGTAGGGTGCTCTCCCAAAATGTTCGGATAACCTAGATTTTAGACCTTTTTCATCTTCGGCTGGAATAACTATTCTTTCTCCCAATTTCTCACCTCCTTTTACTTTTTAAAGTTCTAAGTCTTACATTTCCACCTCAGGCTCTTCATTTCTGAGCTATCTAGGGGTTCTGTCGTCTTCTTCCCCAACCACGTCCGCCACCTGCTCCCATGCCAAAATGTCCTCTAACAGTAGGTGAGCTTGTTTCCTTTAGTTCTCCCCTCTTGTATCTTTCAACAACCTCTCTCACAGTTCCAGAAGCACCCGTAACTATTTTTATTCCTGCAGCTGACAATGCCTGAAAGGCATTTGGTCCAACATTTCCAGTTATAAGCACCTGAACCCCTTTGCTTACTATAGTTTGAGCTGCTTGAATTCCAGCTCCACTCATAGCACTGGAAGCGGTGTTTGGAATAGCCTCAAACTGCAGGGTCTCTGAATCGACAATTACGAAGTAATGGCATCTGCCAAATCTTGGATCCACGGGAGCATCTAGGCTGTTCGTCATGGTGGATACACAAATTTTCATTTTGCCACCTCCTCTTTTAATGCATGATGTTGTAAGAAATTTTCAATTTTCTTGACTATTTCTGTAAACGCTTTTGTAGCGGGGGAATTTGGGTGTTCTGCTATAAAGGGTGTCCCCTTGTCTGAGTCACTGCAGATTTCAGGGTCGATTGGAATGCTTCCCAAGAAGGGAACTGATAAGTCTTGTGCTATTTTCTGTCCGCCACCAACTTTAAAGATGTCAACTTTTGCTCCACATTCAGGGCATATGAACCCACTCATGTTTTCAACTATACCAATAACGGGAACACCCAATCTTCTGGCGAAAGTTACTGCTTTTTTAACAACATTCTGAGAAACTTCAGAAGGTATAGTTACTATAACAACACCATCCATGTCGGGAATAAGTTGCATGACGCTTAACGGTTCGTCACCAGTTCCTGGAGGAAGATCTACAAATAAGAAATCTAATTCGCCCCATGTAATATCAGACAAGAACTGTTGGATTGCTTTCATCTTTAGGGGGCCTCGCCAAATTACTGGGGCCGCGTCGTTTGGAAGTAAGAAATCCATAGATACAACTTTGATTCCTGAGGGTCCTGTCACTGGGGAAATGCCTGTAGGGTTTGCTTGAAGCTTTTGTCCTTTAAGGCCAAGCATTTTGGGAACGGTTGGACCGTGAATGTCAGCATCGAGTATGCCAACTTTGTTAGCGCCTTTATAAATTGCAAAAGCCATGGCAAGGTTTACTGTTACAGTGCTTTTTCCAACTCCTCCTTTTCCGCTTATAACTGCTATTTTATGTTTGATCTTGCTTATTTTCTGCTTAAGCCTTTGCTCTTGTTCCCATTTTTCCTTTTGTGGATCTGTACATTCATTTACCTGAGAACAAGAATTGCATTTACCGTCACATTCTCCGTTCATTTTGTCCCCCTTATGTGTTATTTGTAATTTGGCTTATCAGCTATCTGTGGATTAATAGTTTGATACGCAAACTATATTAATACTTTATGTTTAGAAATCAAACAGAGGATTGGGCTTTGGATCACGTTGATAGAAAGATAATTTCTCAACTTCAGCTAGATGGTAGGGCAACGTTGGAGAAACTTGCCAAAGATGTTGGTTTTACAAGTATGGGAGTTAAGAAAAGGTTACAAAAGCTCATTCAGCAAGGGGCTATCCGAGTGTCAGCATCGGTGAATCCTTTTTTCTTTAAACTTTTTCCTGCAATAGTTTTACTCGAAATGGAAAGTGCCGAGGCGATGCAACGTTTGTTAGAACGATTTAAAGATTGTCCTCGTGTGATACATATTTTTAAGACTATAGGGGGCTACAATCTAATTGGTCTAGTTATTGCGGAAGATCAAGAGACGCTTGAGAGCATATCCATGGAGAAATGCTCTTTAAGAAGCAGTGCAGGTATACGTAGATCGGAGTTTTATCCTATTGGGGACATTTACTTTTCTCCCTTTATTCCATTGAGAGAGTATCTCACGCATAAAGAAAGAGATATTGCACCATGTAATGTTGATTGCAGGCCATGTTCAAGGTATATGAATGGAAAATGTGTGGGTTGCCCAACAACGATCCACTATAAGGGTACCCTTTAAAGGGGAAACTCTGGTGAACATACCTATGAACGACTTTTCTAATTTGTCTCTTAGAGAAGTGGAGAGTGTAGAAATAATCAGTTTAGTTGATAATGCGGTGGATTATTTATCTACGATTGAAAGGAAAGAGGTCAAAAGCCTGAGAGAGTGGATAAAAGAACGAATGCCGGATAAGTGGATTAGAAAGCATTTTAGTCTGCCTATGGCTGAGCATGGTTTTTCTATGCTTATTCGGGTTTTGGATGGGAAGAATTGCTATAGCATGTTATTTGATGTAGGTTGCAGTCCGGATGGCATGGTAAGGAATGCTGAAAGAATTGGAATTAACTTGGCTGAAATTGCATGTATAGCTCTTTCCCATGGGCATTACGATCATTTTGGCGGGTTGCTTGCTGCGGTTAAAGCCATAGATAAGGATGGATTGCCTGTTATTGTGCATGAAGATATGCTTAGAATAAGGGGGGTGGCTCGTCCTGACGGGACTGTGAGAAAATATCCGAAGTTTCCAACAGAGGAGGAAGTTAAACCTGCGAGGTACATAAAAACTAAAGAGCCATATCTTTTAGCTAATGATCGGATACTTGTAACTGGTGAGATTCCTCGAAAAACAAGTTTTGAGAAAGGGTACCCCAAGCATAGGGTTTTTAGAGGGGGTGAATGGCATCCAGACCCATGGATTTGGGATGACAGAGCGCTTATAATTAATGTTAAGCAAAAGGGGTTGGTAATTCTGTCGGGATGTGCTCATGCAGGCATAATCAATACGGTATTGTATGCGCAGCATCTTACGACGGTTGATCGTGTTTACGCTGTAATTGGCGGTTTTCATTTGGCTGGGAAAGAATATGAGGGGCGCATAGACCGAACAGTTGAAGAATTGAAAAAAATGAATGTTGAGTTTATAGCGCCTTCGCATTGTACGGGTTGGCGGGGAATTTTTGCTATTGCTGAGGCAATGCCGCATGCGTTTGTTTGGAACAGTGTTGGAAACTTGTATAGGTTTTAGTTTTGATTTAGTAGAAGTTGTTTTTGAGGGGCATGTGAAGTCAGATATATAAAGGTGGGTTGTGTTTTAGTGTTTGTTATGGGTGTTAGTTTATGCCTTATAAGCGTAAGAGTCGAGGGAGGTCTAAGGGTGGTAAGGGGGTTAGTGGCAGGGTTCAGTGTGCCATGTGTGGGGAGATGGTGCCTCGGGATAAGGCTAAGAAGGTTACTAGACGGGTTTCTTTTGTTGATCCGCAGTTAGCTAGGGAGTTGCGGCAGAAGGGGACTTATATTGCTGCTCCTTTGGAGACGAAGTATTATTGTATTTCTTGTGCTGTGCATAGGGGAATAGTGAAGGTTAGAGCGAAGGAAGAGCGGCGTCGTCGCACGAGACGTAGGTAGTTTTTAAAGGTTTTTGTATGTGTGTATGGTTCGTTGCAGGACTGTTAGGTTTGTTAGTATAGCTAATAGGATTATGGCGTAGTTTAGGGTTTGTTGCCAGTAGATTGTTATTATGGTGGCTGCGGCTAGGATGAGGATGCGTTCTGGTCGTTCTGCTATGCCTATTGTTTCCATTTTTATTCCGATGTTTTCTGCTTTGGCTCGGGTGTAGCTTACTAGGAGCGTTCCTGTGAGGGCTATTAGTCCCCATAGAGGATTGCATAGGCTTGATATGATTATGGCTACATATATGGCGGCGTCGGCATATCTGTCTAGGAGAGAGTCGAGGAAGTTGCCTAGATGAGTGGTGTTTTGGGTTATGCGGGCTAGGGCTCCGTCGAAGGCATCGCAGAGCCCTGAGAGCAGTAAAAGAGTAGCGGCGAGTAGAAGGTAGAGTTTATTGGTTTGCCATTGAGTGTATGTGTAGGCAGAAAGTAGGGCGAGGATTATGGCCGTTGCAGTTAGCTTGTTGGGTGTTACTCCTATTTTTTGAAGGGCTTGTGCTGGTTTTGTTAGGATTTTTTGGAGTTTTTGTTTGATTTTTGTTAGCATTCTTGGTTGTGGCTCCGCTTGTTTTTTATTTGTATAGTGTTTATTGATAAGTTTGGTGTTCGGGTTTGTTGGCTGTTGAATGTTTAAGAGTTGATGGTTTCAGTTTTCTAGGTGTACGTGTAGATTTGCCGGATAGTCCACCTTTATTGTTGATTGTCGCTGAAAAAGGATTTGTCATGTGCGGGTTCTTGAATTTGGAAGTGGCAGAGCGGTTGGGTGTGGCTGCGGCTATAGTTAGTGGAGTTAGAACGTTTGAGGATGTTTTAAATGCGGAGGTTGAAGGTGTCACAAGTAAGGCTGGGTCGCTCGGTGTCAGAGTTGGAATGAAAAGTATCGAAGCTCTAAAACACATGTTTTGAAAAGCCTAACAGTATTAAGGTGTTAGAGTTTAACTTAGAAATTTAGTTGATGATAAGCTTGTTGACTGGCTTCGAGAATTGTGCCAGTTTTTGTTTTATGTTTATATGTTCAGTTATCATTTCTGTTAGTTCTACTTCTGATACATATTCATAAGGAATTATTTCACACGGTCTTTTAGCAGTGCCATTATTTTCAAGCTTACCTTTATCCTTCCATCAAAGTTTTAAGTTGTTTGATTTCTTTTGTTAGGGCCGGGTAAAGGTAGTCTAGGAGCTTGTTAACTTCTTGCTCATTGAATCCCAAGGTTTTGAGTATGGCTTTATCAATTTCAACTCTAGCCCAAAACCTACCACGCAACTGCTCATGAATGCTGAGAAATTCTTGCTTTCTTAGTTTGTTAAATAAGTCAAGGATATTTCTTCTCTCTTTCAGGCTTAGTGCTTTTACATTTAGTATCATTGAATCTTTGATTTGATATTGATGAAGTTTCATCCATGCTCCACGTGTTTCTGTTCTGTTAATTAGCATCTGAAGAATGTTGATTGTGCTATTAAACCAGAACGTCATTATCTTTGCATCTTCTGAATTAATGCCTGCAACACTCCACATATCAATACCAAATGTTGGAATGGATGAGTAAAATGCCAAATGTCGAGTTCCAGGTGCGGAAAGGTCAAAACGTCTTGAAAGCAAGAGAAAAGCTTTCTTCACTATTTTTTCCCATTTTTTTACATTTTTAAGGATTGTGGAAGCCTTATCCTTTTCTGCAATTAATTGATTTACATTAGGAAATTTGTCTTTGATCATGTAGTCTAAAATATCGGAAATTTCCATTGTTCCAGTTCCTGATGGTCTTCTGAACCCAAGAAGTAGTGCCTTCGTTGGAATAGTGATTTCTTTGCCTAAGACTTTATGTTTCGCGGTTATAATATCTTTATCTGCACTTTTCAAAATCCATAAGTCACGTTTCTTTATTGCACGGTTTTCTTGTGCTATAAAGAAAAACGTAGTTTTGAAATTGTAAGTTGAGTTTGCTGGTGCGACACTTACAGCTATTAATTCATCTGCCATGTATTTTTCACATTTAATAAATTTTCCTTCGGCTTTGCTTACTATTTGTTGCCAGAGATTTGCTAGTTGAACATCTGATGTAAAAATTAGGGAAAACATATTCTGAGTTCTCCTTGAGTAACAACTTTCAATGATAACAATTCGTCGTCATAAATTCCGTTAGCTGGAATTTCTTGTCTTTTAATTGAGATTGTTTGCGCCATTTTCCGAGCTTCTTCAAGATTTTTAGGAAGTCTCTTAAGGGAAACAACTGCGCATTTAAGATTGTCATGCACAACGCCCTTTTCCGAAATATTCTTAATTTTTTTAGCCACAAGCAGAATTTCTCTAAACTGGGCCGCTTCAGAAAATGCTGCCCTCTCAAGTGTTGAAATTATGTATTCCATATGATAGTTTTCTGTCCATAAATTTCTGGCTCCTTTCATAGACTTTATTCTCAATACAGTAGCTGGCAAAACAAGGGCAACCCTTCCACCAACTTTAGCAAATTTATCCGCTAAGAAAACAAAGAAAAGGTGAAGACCAACACGCCCCCATATAAGATTCCTATATTCTTTAAAACGAGTTCGTAATTCCTCCTTGTAAGTTTCTGGAAGTCGCTCAGTTCTTGTGAAGGGAGGATTCATCACCACTAAATCGACTTGCCTAAGAGGTATTTGTTCTCCACCTATTCCCTCTAGCGTTATGGCTCCTTTCTCTATGTAAGCCTTTTCTTCAAGCGGTTTTCCCTCCATAAACAATTCTAGTGTTGGACGTTTGTAAGCAACCTTTAACTCGCGGGAAATCGCTGGAATGGTCTGTCTGGGGTTTAGTTCGGTGGAATCCCAAACAGCTATTCGCACTTTTTCTGTTTCATGTCCAGCAGCTAAAGCTTGCAACGACAAATGCACAACAGCCATATGCGCTGCAAAAGGCATGATGTCAACGCCTGTTAAATCCTGCTCCAAAAACCTTTTATGGTCTTCAAGCGCGAAGCCGCCTTTTTCCTTCAGCAATAACTCTCTTTTCCGCCTATAAGCCGCCACAAGCAACGTTCCGCTTCCACAAGCCAAATCCATAACTTTAGCATCAGCTCTATCAATAGCCAACTGTGCTAAAATCTCAGCAGCTTCATTATTTGTATAAAAAGCGGCAACAGCTTTCCTGATTTCAAATGGAATAAGCTCATGAAAAACCTTACCCAATAAATCATGCCGAATTTTTTCAGGAGCCAAAGCCTTGACAGTAATAACCGTCTTCCTAACAGCATCTACAGCTGAATCAGGCAACCTTGAAGCCACATCAAAACCAAAAACACTACTATAATCCCGACGCAAGACAGGTTCAAAATAAGCCTGCAAATCAGCGGGATATTTAATCTTATCCTCATCAATAACGGGGAAACTCGCATCAACACGCGTCAAAACGTGGTAAAATAACAACTGATTAATCAATAAATAAGTAGCCGCCTTACGCATCTCTTCTAATGGATATTTACCTTCTTCATACTGCAAAACATTCTCAAAAACCGATTTACCACCAAAAATATCCTCCAACTCCTCACTTTGCAACTGCTTGATACTTGCAGTAACGTAATCAACTGCATCTCTCAAAACACGAATAGCAAAACCAGTATCCGCCTCAACCACAGGAGTCCTCAAAACATGCCCAGCGATCCAATCCGCAACCTCAAACAAATTACCCTTAAACGGTTGACTAGGTCTCAAATCCTTAAAAATCCCAATACAACTGATCTCCGTCTTCGCATCCCTAGCAATACTCATAATCACATCAGTAGGCCAAGGCCTCCGCAATTCAGATGGAAACAAAACAGCAAAAGCTCCCTTCGCTTCAACCACATGCTTACTATACTCATACAACTGAACCATAGCATCTAACAACTTAGTCTCAGCCCCCAACTTCGTCTCAACAACATACTCAGCACCATTCTTCAAAACCAAATCCGGCATCAAACGCCGCCCATCAACCGTCCTAAAACTCACCTCAGGAATAACAACCACTCCACGACGCTTAAGTTCCTCAATCAACAAATCCCGCAGACTCATCTCAGTAGGCCTACCCAAACCCATCCACTAACACACCACGTTTACTCTACACTTCAACCAAATTTAAATCTACACCCAACCCTACAAATACGATAACAAAGGATCCCGAAAAACATGACAAACCAACAAAGCCAGCTAAGCAGCATAATCCAACAAGTCCTAAACTGTCGAAAATGCTCCTTACACAAAACCAGAAAAAATGCTGTTCCAGGAGAAGGCAATCCACAAGCCGAAATCATGCTTATAGGCGAAGCCCCAGGCTACTGGGAAGATGTGAAAGGTCGGCCATTCGTTGGAGCAGCTGGAAAATTCTTAGATACGCTNCTAGCAGAAGCAGAACTCACTAGACAAAAAGTCTACATAACCAACATCCTAAAATGCAGACCACCCAAAAACCGCCCACCACAGCAAGCAGAAATCCAAAAATGCACCCCATATCTAGACAAACAAATAACAACAATAAAACCCAAAATCATCATAACCTTGGGAAACTACGCAACTAACTACATATTCTCCAAAGCCAACATACCCTTCAACGGAATAACCCAAACCCACGGAAAACCATACAAAGCAATAATTCTAAACCTACACATGACATTATTCCCAACCTTCCACCCTGCTGCAGCCCTCCACAACCCAAGATACAAAAAGCTTCTGCTAGAAGACTTCCAAAAACTAAAGCAAATCCTTAACCAAATCTAAAACCTCATCTGCACTCCTAAAATTCTTAGAAGGCAACTCGGCCAAAACCTCTCCAAGCCTAACCTGTTTTCCCTCCTCAATCTCCACTAATTTCCATCCAACCTTTCTGATCAGCGTGCTTTTGGAAGCCGGATAACGTGTTCTCTCCAAAACTTCCTTTACAGAAGCTAAACCTGTCGAACCCGTAATCTTCGGAAATGAACCCTCAGACAAATACTTAACAAAACGCATCCCATCAACAAACATCGAAAGATTGTTAAAAAGAACATAAACATCATTTCCCTTCTCCTCATACGGACTAACCAGCTCCTTCAGCCTTTCCAACTCAACATCACTAAACTGATAATAATACATCCGCTCCCCCAATCCATGAAGCCTAAAATAAGCCACCTGGCCCACATACGCTGGCATAACCCTAAACGGATCAGTAACATGCGTAACATCAAATTTCTCCAAAATCTCCCCAAGCTTTTCCCGAACCTCAGGTCTCTCCCAAACCGTTCCACGCGTCTCCCAAACCAAAAACAAGTCTCCACGATCCACATGCCCAAAAAACGCTTCAACATCCCCCAGCCTATCAGGCCTAAAAGACCCTGGCGTCTGAAAAACAAGAACCCTTGACTTCAAAGCCTCACATATTTCTCTAATACGACCAAAAGCCTCAAGACTACTTTCATTCGCTCTCATTTTCGCCTTATGAGTAATGTCCTGATGCGCCTTAACCGTAAACTCAAAACCTTCAGGCGCCTTTTCACGCCAACCAGCTAAAGTCTCCAAACGCGGAAAAACATAAAAAGTCCGATTAACCTCCACCAAACCAAAACTTTCAAAATACCTTTTCATAGAAACAGGAAAACCACAACACCCAACCCGAATCATAACTATTTCCCCTAACTATCCAAATCCCCCAGAAAACAGGATCTATAAAAATTTATACACTAAGGCAGCATGAAAACCATCGAAATTCCAACAACAACCAGAAAGGAGCCCAACACATCTCTACCCGCAACCTTCTCATGTAAAAGAACCATCCCAGCCAAACTCGAAAACAAAGGCGTCGTCGAAGACAAAGGAACTGCCCGAGACTGAGGGATATGCAAAAAACTGTAAGTTAAGAGAAACCATCCCGCACCCAAGGCGATAAAGCCCCCACAAATCAAGGCAATCACCGTTCTTTTTTGCATCTTAAAAAGCTCAGATGTCCCATAGGTAAAGGGAGATAAAAACAGCATAAAAACAGCAATAACAATAACCCTAATAGTATTTATCACAAGGGCGTGGTCTAAACTCCCTGTTTCCGGAAGCGTTACCGCCATATCAATCATAGCTATGCTGATAGACCATGCCAAGGCAGTTGCCAACGCAAAGAAAACCCCAGTAAGCAAAGTTTTCCTATCTAAATTCGGTTCTCCTGTATGTTCTCTGCTCAAAAGCCATATTCCTAGAACTATTATCGTGGCACCAACAACCACAGGCCAGGTCACCGTTTCTTTCGCCACGAAAATCGCCCACAGAATGTTAAAGAGAGGATATACACATGTTATAGGCACCGCCCTTGCAACACCTATAAGCTTTAAACTCAACAAGTACAAAGTATCACCCAAACCTAAACCAATCAATCCGCTAACACCAGCAAGAACAACAACATACAAAGGTAAACTAATTAAAACTCCGAATTTACCCAAAACCACCAACAAAATCAGCAAAAATAAACCAGTAAAAGCAAGACGTACAACATTAGCAGAAATAGGCTTAGTCTTCGCTAAAGCCTCCTTATAAAGAATCGCTGAAACAGTCCAACTGAAAGCTGCGCCTAACGCTGCAATTTCTCCTAACATTCTTTTACACAGTTTTCTATCAAACCGATAAAGAAAGAACAGCTTAAGACATTAAATACCTAACGCTTACATAAAACATTACAAAAGGAGACACTTAGAATGCAAATACATGTAAACTGGGCACACGAAGTTTCATCCAAATTTCCCGACCTATCCATATGCATCGGAACAATCAACAACGTTAATGTAGAAAAAGATAACGAACAAATCCGCAAACTTAAAAAAACCATTTACGAAGAAGTCAGAGCTAGGCACAAAATAGAAACACTAA
>MTLU01000030.1 GCA_002010975.1 Candidatus Bathyarchaeota archaeon JdFR-07
GGTGGCCTATTGCAACTGTAGATGCTACTGGTATTGCTCTTGAACTGAACTTGTTAGTTGCAGGTTTGCCAGTAGTTAACACCGCTATTCTCGGGGCTTTTGCTAAAGCAACAAACGAAATTAGGTTGGAAAGCGTTTTGAAAGTCATAAAAGATGCGTGGGCAGGCGGAGCAGGAGAGAAGAACGCTCGAGCAGCAGAATTAGCCTATGAGCGTTTAGTTATAGGATGGTGAATGTTATATGGTTGCGGTTCATAAGTCTCGTAAAGATATGCCTCTTACACCGCTGTCTTCTCCCACTTTAGGGAGTATGGGCAAGACAGGGTATTGGCGGACGTTCCGACCAGAAGTTGATTATTCTAAATGCACAAGGTGTACTCTCTGTTGGATTTACTGTCCAGACGCAGCAATAGAGCGTCGAGAAGACGACTCGCCTAAGATAGACTATGACTATTGTAAAGGATGCGGTATATGTGCCAATGAATGTCCAGTTAAAGCGATAACAATGCATAGGGAGGAAGAATAGTGGCGAAAGTTATTATTGATACTGCCAATCATATTGCGGGTTATGGTGCGAAAGCAGCAAGAGTTCAAGTTGTACCAGCATACCCCATAACACCGCAGACTACGATTGTGGAGAAGATAGCTGAGTTTGTTGAAAAGGGCGAAATGGATGCTGAATATATCCGCGTAGAATCGGAGCACAGTGCCATGGTTGCATGCATAGGAGCTGCTGCGGCAGGAGTTAGGGCTTTTACGGCAACCTCAGCGCATGGATTAGCCCTTATGCATGAAGCTTTACATTGGGCCTCTGGATCACGTTTACCCATAGTGATGGCTGTTGTAAATCGTGCTATGGGACCAGGGTGGAACATATGGCCAGATTTTAGCGACTCTCTTTCTCAGCGCGACACAGGATGGATACAATTTTATTGCGCTGACAATCAAGAAGTTTTTGACACTATAATTCAAGCATACAAACTTTGTGAAAATGAGGAGGTTTTTCTTCCAGCCATGGTTTGCTTGGAAGGTTTCATTTTGTCACATACTTATATGCCAGTTAAAATACCAGATCAAAGAGAAATTGATGATTTTCTCCCCCCTTATAATTCTGGATGGATTTTGGATGTTGACCGCCCTTATTCCCATGCCAATCTGGTTTCACCGGACTTTTATATGGAGTTTCGATATATGATTCAGGAAGCGATGGAAAGTGCGAAGCAATTAATTCCTAGGATTGACAAAGAGTATGGTGAAAGATTTGGTTTTGAATATGGTGGGTTAATTGAAAAATACCAATGTGAGGATGCTGATTTAGTTCTTGTAACTATGGGGACAATGGGTAGTGAAGCTAAAATAACGGTAGATAACCTTCGTAGAGATGGCCTAAAAGTTGGATCTGCAAGAGTTCGTGTTTACCGTCCTTTCCCAAGAGAAGAAATCCAAAAACTAGCAGAACAGGTACAGATGATTGCGACAATAGACCGTCATATATCCTTTGGAATGGAAGGTTTCTTAGCTACAGAAATTCAAGCGTCGCTCTATAATCGAGGAGATCTTCCACTTGTTGCAGGATTTATTGCGGGTTTGGGAGGAAGAGATGTGACGTTTAAAACAATTGAGAAAATTGCTAAAAAATCACTGAAATGGATGCGTGAAGGTGGAGTGGAGAAAATTACCGAGTGGGTTGATTTGAAGGAGTGAATAAAAGTATGGTAACAATAAAAGAACTTCCACAAGAAGAATATCTTCTTAAAGGGCATGCAGCATGTGCAGGCTGCGGCCCATCAATCGCTCTTCGATTGCTCTTTAAAGCGTTAGGAAAAAATGTTATTTTAGTGGTTCCCGCTTGCTGTACATCTATTATTCAAGGTCCTTACCCGTACACCTCTATTGGTGTTCCTCTTCAAAACATATTGTTTGAATCTACCGCTGCGGCTGCTTCTGGAATTGTGGCTGCTCTACAGCAGAAGAAACTTGAAGGTGTAACAGTAGTTGGATGGGCTGGAGACGGTGGAACAGTGGATATTGGTATTCAAGCTTTATCTGGGGCTGCTGAAAGGGAAACAGATTTTATCTATATTTGTTACGATAATGAGGCTTATGGTAATACTGGAATGCAGAGAAGCGGGGCCACACCCTACGGAGCTTGGACAACCACAACACCTACAGGGAAAAGAGAACGTAAAAAGAACATGCCTTTCATCATGGCTGCTCATAGAATACCGTATGTAGCAACTGCTTGTCCTTCATATCCTATAGACTTTGTAAATAAACTGAAGAAAGCTAAGGAAATTAGAGGCACAAAATACATTCACATTCTTGCACCTTGCCCTACTGGATGGCGGTATACCACAGAAAAAACTGTTGAACTAGGGAAACTAGCAGTGCAAACAGGCTTGTGGGCTTTGTATGAGATTGAATATGGAAAGTTTAAGCTTAACTCTCCAAGCGATCGTTTGGTTGACAAAGCTAAACGTAAACCTGTTAAGGAATATTTGGCTTTACAAGGAAGGTTCCGTAATTTAACTGAAGAGGATATAGCTAAAATTCAGAAGTGGGTAGATGAAGACTGGGAGCGCTATCGTAAGTTAGCATCTAATTATTTGCTGTAAAGAAAAATATAAGAATTTCAAAGCTTATGGTATAGGTTAGCTCTCTATCGCCAATCCAGAGTGTTGGTTATAAAAGAAGGAGGTATGACATGACAGAAGAAAAACAGGAAAAGGAAGCTACGCCAAAAGCAGCTGCGAAGTCAGAGCCGAAAACAACCTCTAGTAATGAAAACATAGTTCTCATCGGTAAAAAACCATTAATGAACTACGTGGTTGCCTGTCTAACATTTTTTAATTCTGGTGCCAAAAAAGTTATTGTTAAAGCGAGAGGACGGGCAATCAGCAGAGCTGTAGACACTGTTGAATTGTTGAGAAGATCCTTTGTGAAAGATCTGCAACTGCAAAACATCACTATAGGTACTGAAGAAGTTACAAGAGCCGAAGGACAAAAAGCCAACGTTTCATCCATTGAAATAGCCGTTGTCAAACCATAAATGTAGCACTTCTACTCTACAGAGAACTTGAATATACACGGTGTCCTATTTTAGAGTATAGACGTTTTTCATTGTACTATGTAAAATTTTGGTAAGAAAAGAGGGTAATTATATAAAACCCTCCATCCTAATCCTATTTCCCCCATGGTGAATAGAGATGAGTACTTATCCCAAAATAGTTGTCACTCCTCCTGGGCCTAAAGCGAGGGAACTTGTCAAAAAGGATGAACAATTTGTTTCCCCTTCCTATGTTCGTTTCTACCCTCTTGTAGTGGAATCTGCAAGAGGCTGCATAGTTAAAGACGTTGACGGAAATGAATACATAGACTTCAATTCTGGTTTAGTCTGCTTGAACGTGGGTCACAATCACCCTGAAGTAATTGCGGCAATAAAGAATCAATGTGACCGTTTTCTTCACTATTCAAACACTGACTTCTATTATAGGGAGGTTGTTGACTTAGCTGAGAAACTTACGGAAATAACTCCTGGCAGATATGCTAAAAAGGTTTATTTTGGGAACAGCGGTGCTGAAGCGATAGAGGCAGCCATTAAACTTGCCAAATGGCATACCCGTAAACCTCGATTCTTAGGTTTTATAAGTGCTTTTCATGGACGCACCCTAGGTGCTTTGTCGTTTACAGCAAGCAAACCTGTCCAACGTCGATATTTCTTCCCGTTGATGCCTGGCGTTACTCATATACCATACCCCTATTGTTACCGCTGCCCTTTCAAGCAAACACATCCTGATTGCCACTTTTGGTGTATAGACTTTATTGAAGAATTTGTTATCCAAAAATATGTACCTCCTGAAGAAACTGCGGCTATACTTTTTGAACCCATCCAAGGCGAAAGTGGATATGTGGTTCCACCACCAGGATACTTCCAGCGGCTAAAAAAACTCGCAGATAAATATGGTCTTTTGCTCATTGACGATGAGGTACAAACAGGGATAGGTAGAACTGGCAAATGGTTCGCAATAGAGCATTGGAATGTTGAACCAGACATAGTCTGCTCAGCAAAAGCTTTGGCATCAGGGCTTCCATTAGGTGCAACCATTGCTAAAGCAAAAATCATGGATTGGGTTGGCGGTTCTCACGCCAGCACCTTCGGTGGAAATCCCCTTTCCTGTGTTGCAGCAAAGACTGTTATCAATGTCATTAAAAAAGAAAGGCTTTTAGAAAATGCCACTAAACAGGGAACTTACATTTTAAAACGCCTTGAGGATCTTAAGGAACAAAATGAAATAGTGGGCGATGTTAGAGGTAAGGGCTTAATGGTAGGTATGGAGATCGTGGAAAACAAAGATAGCAAAAAACCTGCATCAAAGCTTGCTTCCGAAATTATGGTGCGTTCGTGGAAACGTGGAGTTGCTGTTATTACTTGCGGGGTTTCTACAATTAGACTTGTGCCTCCTCTTAATATTACACGAGAGCTTGTAGACGCAGCTTTAGAGATAATTGAGGATGTAACAAAAGAAGTCGAAAAAGAAGCGCTATTATAGTGTATTGTTTATGGAATTTAAGCAACTCACGATTAACGATTACGATGAAATGATTAAGCTATGGTCTAGAGCTGGGCTGCCTTTTAAGCCGAAGGGAAGGGATAGTAGAGAAGCTATAGAAAAGCAGATGAAAGAGAACCCGGAATTTTTCGTTGGTGTTTTTGAAGATAACAATCTTATAGGTGTAGTGATAGTAAGTTGTGACACGCGTAAAGGTTGGATTAATCGTTTGGCTGTTGACCCAGAATGTAGAGGGCGGGGAATTGCTACTGCTCTGATTAGGGAATCAGAGAAGATACTTAGAAGGCGTGGCGTTCGAATTTTTTGTGCTTTGATTGAAGATTATAACACTGCGTCAAGGGAACTCTTCAAAAAATGTGGTTACACAGAACATAGGGACATAATTTACTTCAGTAAAAGAGATAGTAGTGATGTTTGACTTTTGGCAAATCTACGAATTCAAAAATTACAAGGCTTTGCAAGAATTTCCTTGATTTTTAGGTCAAAGAATCTTGCAGTGTTTGCTGGCTTTATTCGGAGAGCTGTATCCGCGCCTCTTCCGGTACCCGCTATGGCAACGATGTCCTTGTCTACAGGGATTAAACCAGCATCTGCCGCCATAAGAGTAATTTCTACACACACTTTCGTTCCTTCTCCCATAAGTCTAAGCGTATTAGCAATAAGCTCTAAAGTTTGAAGGGTGCCAAACTCCTTGCGGATGGCTCGTTCAATGCTGCTTAAAGCATGAGTACCTGTGAAAATCTTTGCGCCATTAGCAAGAATTTCTTTTCTATGTACGTCTTGAAACTCGTTTTTTCCTGGTTCACGGAAACCGAAATGATGAGTAATAACTACAACGTTTTTAGGTTTGAAAATTCTTGCTGCTTTAACTCCTGTCTCACCTGTTGTTGAAGCAACTACAATGTCGTTTATTTCCTCTTTTTCTGCATAATTCTTAACAATTTTTAGAAGTAGCTCAGTGTTTCTGCTGCCTGTTTCCTTGAAGTAAACGGTTTTCTTTTCTATCAGACTCGTAGTCTATTCCCTCCCTAGGTATTAATTTGTAAAGATTATTCTTCTGTTAACGTTGTTTTTCTTAACATTTTCCTTTTTAATTCGGTTCCGCATACCTTGCATTTTTCAGACTTGTAGTCTGCAGGATATTTTCTGTGGCATCCAGGGCAATATCTCATCCATTTTAGACGGAAGCGAATACCAAAGGTTGCTAGAGAAACAAATTTTACATTAAGCTGATTTGCCACGTTCTGTATAGAGTAGTCGTCTGTTGCAATAGATGTTTCGTATCCGGCTGTTTTTAATTGTAAGGCTAAAGCCAGAACCTGCACATCTGCTTTCGAAAGGAAAAAGGAATTTCCAAGAATTTCTGCAGTTTTTATGACTTTCTTCTCAAATATTTTTTCTGGTTTTTTAACTTTTAAAAGTCCATTTTCCACAGCAGCTTTAAACCTGATCCAAGACATGGAATTTTTGGATAGCTCTTCTGTAACTAAGGGTACAGTGTACTGTTTCTCGTTGATTGAAAATGGATCGAAACCAGCCAAAAAAGCTGAAGTATCCAGTATTATTGCCCTTTTCTTTTCCATCACTCCTTTTCAAGCTCCCTTAAAAATAAGCCTACTTTGTAGGCGATTGTAGAAGTTTTCTTTAAATCTTATGAAGGATGTTTCATAAGGCGAGCGTGTTACAGTTATGCTTGAAGCTTTAGAATTTATTATTTGGCGGTAGTGACCGTCAACTACTACCATAAATTTTTTAGGTCTTTTGACGACTATTGTAAGGTTTGAGTTTCCTGGGAAAACTATTGAACGGAAGACGCTTAAGGAGCAAACGGGTGTAAGAACAAACGCGTCTACATCACGATCTAACACGGGGCCTCCTGCTGAAAGTGAATATCCAGTAGAGCCTGTTTGCGTTGCCACCATTAATCCGTCAGCTTGACAGTTTAGAATAGGTTCCTTATCCTTTAAGATTCTGGTATAAAGCAGTTTTGCGGGTTCGTCTGCTGAAACTAGTACTTCATTTAAAGCGTCTGGAAAAGGTAGTTCGTCTGCTTTTATTGCAAGTTTCATGCATTTCTCGATTTTAAACTCTCCTTTTAGGCATTTGTCTAAAGCAGTAAAAGCTTTTTTTGGATCCACCTCGGTTAAAAATCCGCGAACTCCCATGTTGATAGTAAACAGCGGAGGTTCTGGCTTCGGAATTGAGACGCATGTTCTTAGGATGGTTCCATCTCCGCCTATAGTTATTATAAAATCTGTTTTCATTTTCTTTAGGGGAACACTGGTTCCTTCTATGTTTGTTTTTTCTGTTAGAGTGTCTTCCACATAAACTTCGAGTCCCTTTTCCTTCAAATATTTAGCTAGTTTTTCAGCCAGTTTTATTGCCTTTCTTTTGTCGAAGCGGGCAACTATACCTACAGTTTTTAACAAATGTTTCCCTTAGTATTAGCGGCACCTTAATCTATATATGGGTGTTGTTTTAATTTGGCTTTGGTTAAATGCTGAAATTGGTTGGTGAGTGAATGAGTAAGCCTATGGATGTGGGAAGTTTACGGGTTGGAGGGTACATGATTATTGACAATGAACCATGCCGTATAGTAGATATTACTAAGTCTAAGCCTGGAAAACATGGTTCTGCCAAAGCAAGAATAGTAGCAATTGGTATTTTTGACGGCGTTAAGAGAAGTATTGTAAAGCCTGTAGGGGCAAATGCTGAGGTCCCAATAATTGAGAAGAGAAGTGGACAAATTTTTGCAGTTAACCCTTCAAGTGTTCAAATAATGGATTTAGAAACATACGAATATTTAGATGCGCCTTTTCCCGAAGAAGAAGAGTTAAAAGCAAAGCTTAATCCAGGCGTTGAGATCGAGTACTGGAAGATTCTTGGAAGAGTAAAAATAGTTAGGGTAAAATAAAAAATTTAAATTTTTAGCTCTACCTTTTCCCATTTAGTTTTTAGACCTAAAATAAGGGATTAATTGTATTACTCTTTGGTGATACAATTCTGGCAATTCAATAGTGTTTCTCAAAGAGGCCTTATGTTTTGCAAAGCTTACCGTTACGATCACTCATTAAAGTTTATTTGACAGTTTTGCATATGATTTTTGAAGTCGATGATGCAAGAAGAGCCGTCTGATTTGTGAGGAGCTTTGTAAACCCAGCGCTGAGGCTTCAATGTATTATTCTACTGGAATTGTGTATTCGTGCTTGCGCGGTAAACGAATTTCTAAAATTCCTTTTTTGAAGTGGACTTCCATTTTGTCCATGTAAACTGGCACTGGAATCCGTGTCTGGCAATGAAGCGTTTCAAATTCACCTTTGTGGTGAATTATTCCAAACTCGTCAAAGCGAATTTTTCTTTTCATTTTTGCTGTGATTTCAATGGTTCTGTTGTCTATGGGCTTAATCTTTATTGTATCTTCTTTGGTGTAGGGCAGGTCCACTGTTACGATGACTTCAGTAGGTGTAATCATTATGTTGCGAAGAGGCTCCATTGTGCATGCTTTTTGATTCCAGCTTGGTTTGTCTATTAGTCCCTCCATGATTCTTTCAGCCCATTCCTCTAAGCTTTCAAAATAGTTGTCTATTATGTCGAAGATTGAGCGTCTCTTCTTTTCGGTCAATCCGACCCCTCCCTATGAAACATACAACGGGATATCGTATTCTTGCGCCTTTTTCATCTTAGATAATTCTTGTTGAGTACGACGCATGACATCCCGCGCTCTTAAACGTATCTCTTCACCTTTTTCTAGAAGTTTTGAAGTATCAACTTTTATTCCCACAATGTTTGTGAGCTGTTTTAGTATTTCTGCGGCGGCTTCTGGATCTGGGTAATTGAGAAAACATTGTGCGAGGAGGGTAAGTGCGGGTAAACCTAAAGTTGCGCATCGTTGAAGCATTATCGCTTGGGGGCCCACCATATATCCCTCTTTTAAAATTTCTACACCTTTGTCTTGAAGCATTTTTAGCACTTCAGGACTTGAGGCTGCTGCAAAAACCTTCAATTCTTCGATGTCCTGTCTATTTTGAATTGGAATACCGCTAAGTGAAATCATCATTTTAACGTTTTTTCTTTTTCCCCAATCGATTAATGCATACATTATGGTATACAATGTGTTTGCAGGTATTGCGGTTTCAGAAACGGCTAACAGAATTTCGCGGTTTCCAAAAATCCTTATGGGCGAATGAGGCAATCCTTCATGTAGGACAATTAAGGGAGGTAACAGTTTTGAATCCATGTATGCGATTTCTTCTAAATCGTTAAGTTCAGATATTAAGTGTGAAGCCGCTATAACACCAACTAATCCTACATCTGGGAAACCGAAAATCATCACGGCTCCTGAAGGAATTTCCTTCTTTTCTATAATTTTAACTTCTTCGCTCAAGTTTAAACCTCTACACATTTCTCTGCAATAGGACGTAAAAATGTTTGGGGGATTAATCTTAGCGAGTGGAATACTATTTAAAGTTGTTTAAGGTTTTAGATCTGGAGGAAAACTATGGCATTAGATCGTTTAGGATCATCGCTTTACGAAGCCATTAAAAAAATCTTTAGAGCATCTATTGTTGATGAGGCAGCAGTCAAAGAACTTGTTCGCGACATACAAAGAGCTTTGCTTCAAGCAGATGTCAATGTTCAATTGGTTCTTAACATATCAAAGAGAATAGAAGAAAGAGCGTTAAAGGAAAAAGTTCCGCCAGGCATTTCCAGACGTGAACATGTGGTAAAAGTTGTTTACGAAGAGCTAACTCGATTTCTGGGAGAGAAATCCGTCCCGATAAAAATAGTTCCTGGAAAACGGAATGTCCTCATGCTTGTTGGGATTCAAGGTTCTGGGAAAACCACTGCTGCTGCTAAGCTTGCAAGATATTTCCAAAAGAGAGGGTTTAAACCTGCCCTAGTCTGTGCGGATACTTATCGACCAGGTGCCTATGCACAGCTACAGCAGCTGGCTAACAGGATAAATGTGCCTTTATATGGTGATTTAAAAGAGAAGAACCCTGTTAAGATAGCTCTTGAGGGGTTGAAGCTTTTCAAAGATAAGGATGTTGTCATAGTGGATACTGCGGGACGCCACAAAGAAGAGCGAGAGCTTATAAAAGAAATGAAGATGCTTGAAAAAAGAGTTAAACCCGACGAGATTATGCTAGTAGTTGATGGCACGATAGGTCAACAAGCGATGGTTCAAGCTAAAGCTTTCAATAAAGCAACACCTATAGGTTCAATTCTTGTTACAAAACTTGACGGTTCAGCTCGTGGAGGAGGTGCCCTTTCTGCAGTTGCAGCTACAGGAGCACCAATAAAATTCATAGGAACTGGCGAAAAAATAGACGATATAGAACCTTTTGTTCCATCACGCTTTGTTGGACGACTTTTGGGAATGGGCGACCTTGAAACTTTACTTGAAAAAGTGCGTGAAGCACAAGTTAAGGTTCCTGAAAAGAAGGCAAAGGCTATTTTGAGCGGTAAATTTACGCTTACAGATATGTATGAACAGTTTGAAGCTATGAAAGGTATGGGTCCCTTCAGAAAACTTTTGAAGATGATTCCCGGCATGTCTTACAATATACCAGAAGATATGCTCGCTATGGCTGAGGATCGTTTAGAAAAGTGGCGTGTAATGATACAGTCAATGACATCTGAGGAAAAAGAAAACCCGAAAATCTTTAATGCTTCTAGAATACGTCGTGTGGCAAGGGGTTCAGGGACAAGTGAAAAAGAAGTAAAAGAGCTTCTTAAACAGTATTCGATGATGCGGCGAATGATAAAAATGCTGCGAAAGAAGAAGAAATTGCCGTTTCTGGGTAAAGGAATGCCCTTTGGATTTAAGTAAATCCATTTGCTTGGAATGACATTGCCGATGGATAATGGTATTTTTGAAAAAGCATTTCGAATGCTGGAAAAGCATCCTTTATGTGATCATTGTTTAGGAAGACAATTTGCTCTTCTGGGTCATGGGATAGAAAACAGCGAGAGAGGAAGGGTTGTTAAACTGGCTTTAACGCTGAAGGCACATGCATTGTTTCTTTCTAAAGATAAAGGTGGTGTGAAACTTCTAAGGGTTCTTGCAACAAACGGTTTTTCAGAAATTGCTAAAGAAATACTTAAAAAAATGAGAAGAAAAGTTCCCAGTAAAAAATTCCCTAAAAAATGCTTTTTATGTGAGAATAAGTTTGAAATTCTTGAGAATATTGTAAAGAAGGCGGTGGAACAGCTTAAAGATTACGAGTTTAACAACTTTTTAGTTGGCATAGAACTGCCTTTCTCAGTAGAGGAGCGTGAAGACGAGTTTAAGGCAGAATTTGAGGTGGATTATGGCGAAAATATGCGAAATGAGTTCGGAAGGATTTTAGGGAAAAAAATTGCTAAAGAAAGCTGCAAGAGTGTAGACCATAAAAAACCTGACATTGTGGTTCTTGTCAACCCTTTTACTGAAACGTTAAGGCTTCAAGTGAATCCTCTTTATGTTGCTGGTCGATACAAAAAACTGGTTAGAGATCTGCCTCAATCCAAATGGTTTTGTTCGAATTGCCGAGGTAAAGGTTGTGAACAATGCAATTGGACTGGAAAAATGTATCCAGAGTCTGTAGAAGAAATAATTGCAAAACCGTTTCTTGATGAGACGGGCGGTGAGAAGGCGTCTTTCCATGCATCTGGAAGAGAAGACATTGATGCGCGTATGCTAGGTAAGGGAAGACCCTTTGTAATTGAGGTTGCAAAACCCAAAAAACGGTTTTTAGACCTTAAAAAGCTGGAAAAAAGTGTGAATACTTATGCCCATGGCAAAGTCGAAGTTTCTGATTTGAAATTTGCAAATAAAAATGTTGTTAGGAAATTGAAAAAAGCGGAAACAGCGCAAAAAGAATATCTCGTGCTAGTTGAATTTGAAAAGAAGATTACAGCTAAGGATTTGCGCCTTTTAGAAAAGAAATTATCAAACGTCATGATTAAACAGAGAACTCCTTTACGCGTGCTACATAGACGTGCTGATTTGACTCGGGAAAAGTACATATACGAGGTTAAGGTTAAGAAATTGTCACCTAAAAAAGCTGAAATATATATAAGATGTCAAGGAGGCCTTTATGTTAAAGAATTGGTGACTGGTGATGAGGGAAGAACCGTACCCAGCGTTTCAGAAATTTTGGAAAACAGAGCGGAGCCTTTGAAGCTGGATGTTTTAAACGTTATTATGAGTGATTAGAAAGGGGTAAGAAACAATGAAAGGTTCAAAAGGATATCGTGCAAGGACGAGACATCTTCTGAAAAAGAAGCCTCGAGAACGGGGTAAGATAAAGTTGAGTAAGCTTTTACAAGAATATGATTCAGGAAATCGTGTTGTCATAAAGATAGATCCGAGTGTTCATAAAGGAATGCCCCATAAGCGATATCATGGGAAAATAGGTACTGTTATTGAAAAGCGTGGGCGAAGTTATGTTGTGAGCGTGACTCAGGGGAAAGCTACTAAAGAAATAATCGTGAGACCTGAACATTTGGAACCCTATAAGATGTGATTGTAATGGCAGAGGAAAACGGAAAAGAAAAACTCCTAACTCTTCCTCAAGTTAAAAAGCTGTTGGAGTCCTTGGGTGAAGAAAATCTAGACCAATTTCAACGTCGCACTCTTGATTATGTTTCCAAATTTTCTAAAGTAGATGCTGAGACAGCTGAAAAACTTGTGGGAAAGCTTGTAGACGAATTTGGATTGAATAAAGAGGAGGCTGTGCAAATAGTTAATTGTATGCCGCAAAGCATCGGAGAGTTGAGAGTTTTTTTGGCTGGCGGGCGGAAAATTATTGAGGCTTCAAAGTTGGAATCTATAATTAAACTTTTAAATGGACATAGAAAGTTGAAATAAGCAGTTTTACAACTATTTTTTAAGGTATAAAAAGTAATAAAAGATAAAGGCGGGTGTGATGGAAAAGCGTTACGAGGAGTACGCCTACGTTTTAGACTTCCTTCCTCATGGGCGTCCAGGAGTACGCATATCTGGAAGGGCGGGTTATCGAGCGGGAGCTTTGGTTCAGCTTATTGGAGAAGAATTTTTTACGCTTTTAGAGGCTTTGGCCAAGGAGGGCATTATGCTTAAACCCCATGATCACGTTTATGTAGGTAAGGATACCAGAGAAGAAATCACCTATATTATCGGGCGAGTGAGTTATGACGAGTTAACTGCTGCAGCGAAGGCAGAACTTCCCTCAGTAATCAGCAGGATAGTTTTAAATCGTGAGAAATGGTTTGTGAACTTCTTTAACACTGCAAGAGCCGTGACTCCGCGGATGCATGCGTTGGAGCTGCTTCCTGGGATAGGCAAAAAGTATATGTGGCAAGTGATAAACGAGCGGGAGCGGAAACCCTTTGAGAGTTTTGAGGATTTACAGAAGCGAACAGAATTGCCTAACCCTGTGAAACTTATTACTAAAAGAGTTTTGGAGGAGTTAGCTGGAGAGAGCAAGTATCGGTTGTTTACCAGGTCTCACTAAAGTATAGCTTAGCGTCTTGAATGGTGTGGTATGAGCTTATTAGAAAGAACGAAGTATTTGCTTCGAAGNTATCGAATTTTTCCGAAAACACGTTTAGGACAGAACTTTATGGTNGAATCTTCCATTTTTGAGGATTTGACTAGTTATGCTTCACTGAAATCCGATGANGTGGTGTTGGATATTGGTGCNGGTTTAGGNTTTCTAACCCGATTTTTAGCAGGTAAGTGTAAATGTGTATTGGCTGTTGAGATCGATTCAAGACTTGTGAGATGTTTATGTGAACAGCTTAGGGAAATTAGTAATGTGAAGATAATAAGAGGTGATGTTTTAAAAGTACAGATTCCGCAATTTAATAAAGTGGTTTCTATTCCTCCCTATCATGTGTCTTCTCGAGTGCTTCGGTGGCTTTTTCACAGGAATTTTGACTGTGGAATTTTGATTTTTCAAAAAGAATTTGCAGAACGCCTCACAGCTTCTGTCAGGAATAAAAAATATGGATGGTTGAGTGTTGTAGCATATTATTATGTAGAGACAGAGCTTTTAGACGATGTTCCCGCGTGGATGTTTTATCCCTCGCCAGAAATAGATTCCGTTATCGTTCGATTAAAGCCAAAAAAGCCAGCCCCCTTCCTTTTGAGGAATGAAAAAACGTTCTGGCAGTTGACTCAATCGCTTTTCACTCAACGTAACAGAAAGGTCAAAAACGCTATTGTCTCTTTCTTGAAAGGCACTTTTCCTAGAAGATCAGAAAATGTTGCGAAACCAGTTTGTTCTATTCCTTTTAGTGATAGGCGTGTGAGAGAATTGGCACCAGAAGATTTTGGAGTTTTGGCAAATGCTCTGGCAAACTAAGAAAGTGTTTTTTGGAAAATATATTTTTGATGTTTGGGAAAATGTTTACGAGCCCGCTGAAGATTCCTTTCTTTTTGCTCGAAATCTGCTGGTTCAAGACAACAGTGTNGTTCTTGATATGGGCACTGGCTGTGGCATATTAGGCATAATTGCAGCGGTGCAGGCATCTGAAGTGGTTGCCGTGGATATAAATCCATATGCTGTCCGTTGTGCAAAAGAGAATGCAAGACTTAATAGAGTCCTGAATAAAATGGTCTTCTTACAAGGAAATTTGTTTACACCTATTAGAGAGAAAGTAAAGTTTGACGTGATTCTTTTTAATGCTCCATATTTGCCTTCTGTGCAAGTTGATGCTGAAAACTGGTTAGAACGTGCATGGAGTGGTGGATTGAACGGCAGACAAATTATTGATCGATTTATCTGTGAGGCACCAAAACATTTGAAAAGGAACGGTTGTATTTTTTTGATGCAGTCTACATTATCTAATGTTGATAAAACTTTGGAAAAATTTGAGGAAAAAAGTTTGCGGACAGAAATTGTTGCAAAGCGATCTTTGCCTTTTTTTGAAACATTAGTTCTTATTAGAGCCATAAATTAGCTTTCTTGATTTTGCAAAAAAGGCATTTATCTTTAATTGTCATATTTGTTTGCGAGGGAGCGAATTTGCCTATTTTACCTATAGATACAGGGCGATATGGAACTGAAGAAATGCGGAGAATTTTTGAAGAGGAAATGCGTATGCAGAGGATGTTGGATGTAGAAGCTGCTTTGGCTTGGGCTCATGGAGAGGTGGGCAACATACCGCAGAGGGATGCTGAAAAAATTGTGGCGATGGCATCAACAAAACATGTCAAGCTAAGCCGAGTTAAGGAGATTGAACGTGAGATAAAGCACGATGTTGCATCTTTGGTAAGAGCTTTGGCGGAAGTATGTGGTTCAAGTGGCGCCTATGTTCACTTAGGCGCTACAAGTTATGATATTGTGGATACTGCAACGGCTCTTCAATTAAAGGATGCTTTGATGCTTATTGAAAAGAAGTTATGTAGCTTTGAGCAAATACTTGTCGAAAAAGCGCTAAAATACAAAGACACTTTGATGATTGGAAGAACGCATGGTCAACACGCCTTACCTATAACTTTGGGTTTTAAGTTTGCTGTTTGGATGCGGGAAATTTCGCGACATATTCAAAGGCTTAGGCAATGTAAAGAGCGTGTTTTGGTTGGAAAAATGAGCGGGGCTGTGGGAACACAAGCTGGATTAGGTGATAAAGCCATGAAAATTCAAGAACTCGTCATGAAGCGTTTGGAAATAAAAGCTGCAGACATTTCCACACAAATTGTGCAGAGGGATCGTCATGCAGAACTTGTATGTGTATTAGCTATGATTGCCGCTTCCCTTGAAAATTTCGCTACCGAGATCCGCGAACTGCAAAGACCTGAAATCGGGGAGCTTTTTGAACCTTTTGCGACGGAAAAACAGGTGGGAAGTTCAACGATGCCTCACAAAAGAAACCCGGAAACTTGTGAAAGAATATGTGGGCTTGCTAGAATTGTTAGAAGTCTCGTTGTTCCTGCCTTAGAAAATGTTGTTACTTGGCATGAACGGGATTTGACACAGTCTTCTGGTGAACGTTTCATAATCCCTGAAGTGTGCATTTTGGTGGATTACATGCTTTTCTTAATGTCAAATATAGTTGCTGGTCTATATGTAGACGAGCAGCGTATGCTTAAGAACATCGAAATAACACAGGGTCGTGTCATGTCAGAAGCTGTTATGATAGCCTTAACAAGAAAGGGGATGAACCGTCAAGAAGTTCACGAACTTCTTAGAAAGTTGACAATTAAAAGTGAGATGGAAAAACGTTCTTTTAAGGAAATGCTTTTAGAAAATAGTGTAGTGCATGAAAAACTAAGTGAAAAAGAAATCGATGATGCTCTTAACCCGAGAAACTATTTGGGCACGGCTCGAGAACAAGTCGAGCTCATGGTTAAAAAGACGAAGGAAGAACTCGGGTTAGAAAGTTAGTATTCTGTTAGAGCTTTCTGTTTCCATTCTTCTTCTTTTTCGAGTCTTTCCCATGTCGCCTTTTTGACAAATCCACCAATTTGTTCTTTAATTTTTTTCGCCAGTCTAGGACCAATTAATGGGAGGTTCATTAGATCTTGAATTGACGCTTTTTTTATGTCTTCTATTGTTTTGTAGCCTGAATTGTATAGTATTCGTCCACGAATTCTTCCGATGCCTTCTAATTTAACGAGTGGTAATAGTTCTTTTTTTACTCCTTTTTCTATGCGTTTCATAAGCTCGATGGTCAATGGTGATATCTCTTTATTTCCGAAAAGCGTTGCAAGCTCATTTGTAGCGTAAAGGAGCCATTTTGCATTTTCAATAGCTCTGTAGAGGTCTCCTGGCTGTGTTCTAAATCTTTCAATTATTTCGTCTTCGCTTGTTTCTTCGATCCAGGCTTTCAATACCATAGCTGTTTTTATCTCGCCAAGAAATTGTTCGTAGGTTATGCGGTCTTCCCATTCATTAGGCACTTCGGCTAAGAGTTCTTCTTTATGTTCTTCCATAAAGATTGTAATTTCATCGATTTCGCGTGAGTAGGGTCTTAGAATGGGTCCCATATCCGGCGTGTGGGCGATTATGTGGAGTAGGCTTAAATCTGTTATGTATGGGGGTCTTTGCCTTAGGGCGTCGCGAATTATGACGGCTGAAACCGGGTCTATGTAAAGTTCGCTTACGCGCTTTCCAAATTTTGTGGCGTAAATATTTTTGCCTGCAACGTCAATCATTTCTTCGTCGTATAGGAACTTGAGAATTTTTGCTATCATGTTTTTAATGGCACCTATTTCGTATTGATACGCGTAAAAGGTTTTACCGAAGAATTCGTAGATTCCTTGTTCAGTGCAAGCGAAATCTGATGCAATGGTTGCTAGTACGTGGCCTCTAAGAATTCTTTCTACAGCTAACCTTGACCATATGCGTTCAGGACTAGCAAGAATGTAGTTTTCCATTAAATAATCTGCTTCATCCGAGGTTTTTGCGATGAGTGTGGCTTCTCCAACTTTGTCATATTTTGGTCTTCCAGCTCTTCCAGTCATCTGTTTGTATTCTAGAACGCTTATGGGGTAATATCCGTAACCAGGTTCATATCGTCTATAATCTTGAATTATTACTGTTCTGGCTGGTAGATTCACACCAAAAGCCAACGTAGGGGTGGCGGTCAAAACTTTAATTTTTCCTTCTCTAAACGCATTTTCTATTAATCTACGATGTCCGCTTCCTAAGCCAGCATGGTGAAAGGCTGTTCCGCGTTTGACAAGTTCGGCTAGAAGTTCGCTTATCCTGGTTTTTTCGCCTACAGCTAAAATTTTTTCTGCTTCATGTTCTAACGTCCGTTTGATCGGTTTTGATAATGTTTCTTCCATTTTATTGGCGACTTTTTTGGCGAGTGTAACCGCGTTTCTTCGTGTGGAAACAAA
>MTLU01000021.1 GCA_002010975.1 Candidatus Bathyarchaeota archaeon JdFR-07
GGGTTCTTTTCGACGAGGGTCTCCAACTACCATTGTCCTATCATATTCGATAAACATGGAGCGCAGTTGTTTACTTTTAGTCCACTTCAACAAAGCGTTTGCAAGAGCCATTCTTGCCGCTTCTGCTTGTCCCATGTAACCGCCACCAGAAACCTTTATGTCGATATTTAACTGCTTCCATACTTCGTCTCCAGCTTGTATAAGAGGCTCCATAATCTTTTCACGAGCAATTTTAGGCTCAAAAATTTCTAAAGGTATGCGATTTATGCGTATTTTTCCAATTCCAGGTTTTACAACTGCTCTCGCAATTGCTGTTTTCCTTTTTCCGCTGACAACTAAAACTTTCTTTGCCGGCATCCCCTATCTCACCTAGGATTCCATCCTATTTCTCTTGCAAGATCTCCAAGTGTGAAAAAAGAACACGAGAGTTTTTTAGAATGAGCTTCTGGCAAGCTTTCCATTTTTTTGCCTTCTAGTTCTTCGGGTATTTCAATAAAAACTTTAAGCCTCTTATAGGCTTGTTTGCCTTTAGGTTGCTTATAAGGAAGCATTCCTCTTACGGTTCGTCTCAAGATTCTGTCTGGTCTCCTATAATGAAAAGGCCCCTTTTTCGGGCGACCCACTTCTAAGAATTCTTTGACATTCATAACCTTGCTTTTTTTCTTTCCAGAAATCACGGCTTTTTCGGCATTAACCACTATTATTTCTTCGCCCATTAACAATCTTTTAGCTATAATGCTAGCCATTCTACCGAGGATAAGACCTTCAGCATTTATTATTGTAACTTGTTTGCTTAAAGTTCGCATTTTTTTCACCCGATTATTTTGACATTGGAGCCTTTTGGATTTCTCTTAATTAATCCAGAAAATGACAAACATTTTCCTTTCGCGGCTAAAATTTTTTCCTTCGCTCTTTCAGAAAAAGCCAGCGCCGCGACAGTTATCGGATGATCAATGTTTCCTGCGCCCAAAACTTTACCTGGAACAGCCACCATATCGTTTTTTTCCGTATGCATATTTAAACGGCTTATGTTGACTGCAACACGTTTTCTTCTTGGTTTGGCTAAATCTTTTGCTATGTCTCGCCAAATGTTAACCTTGTTTTCTCTACTTTGTTTTTTTAGAAATCGTATAAGTTTGATAAGCTCTGGATTTGTTGTTCTAACTTTCTTCATCTGCTTCACCTTATTTGCTTTTCAATTTTTTTTAGTTGACTATCCAGTCTGTCTAGTGCGTCTTTCATTGCCTTCTCTGGAGTAAGTGCACCTGTTGATTCTAAGTTAAATATAAAACTGTTTTCTTCCCACTCCACTTTTATTGCCGATGGTTCTTTTGGGCAGATTTCAACACAATCTTGGCATAGGGTACATGCCATTAAATCACGAACTTCCACTTTACCATTAGACTTCGCCAGAACCTTTCTCGGGCAGATTTCAACACATTTTCCGCAGTTGTTGCAGTTTTTTTCAATAATTTCTATTTTCGGAAAGTACTTATAAGTGCACAGGGAAACTGCTTGCCATTTTGCATGACTTTTTCCTTTCCCAAGTCTCGCATATGCCTCAAGTTTTAATTTCTGTCCTTTTGCCAATTTTATTATGGGAATATTATCCTTAACAGGTACTATGTCAGGATTTTCTGAAACAAGTTCTCCAGAATAAACGGTTCTTGTTTCTTCTTTGGCTTCAGCATCCAGTGTAAGCGTTACCCTACAAAGATTACAGCCAAATTCGCTTTTACATTGACACTCTTCTGGCAGATTGTAATCATCTAAATTAGTTTTAAGAGGAATCAATCCAAGCCTATGGGCTATAAACTCGTCCTGCAAAACAGATGAGTTTTCTATAACTACAACTTCGTCTATAGCCATACATGGAACTTCAGAAAGAACTATTCGTCTTAAAGTATTCATGAATTGAACATCGATTCCTTTAACTAGCAAACGCAGGTTAGAATGGTCTTTCTCAAGCACTTTTATTTCCAAATGTTTGTCGCTCCATAATTATGGAGATAATTTATGTGCCGTTGAATAGAACACTTGTGCATTATTTCAATTTTTCTATTAAAAGGAAGGTCATTAATCGGTTAGACTCTTCTTCCTCTTCTGCCCCCAGGCCTTCGTGTACCATCATGGGGGATCGGTGTAACTTCTTCAATTCGTCCTATACGAAAGCCTGCTCTTGCTAAAGCTCTTATTGCTGCTTGGGCACCTGGCCCTGGAGTTCTAGGTCCCGAACCTCCGGGAGCTCTTACTTTAATGTGGATAGCGGTAATTCCTTTGTCTTTAGCTATTTTGGCGGCTTCTGTTGCAGCCCGCATAGCTGCGTAAGGAGAAGGCCCCATTCTATCTGCCTTTACAAACATTCCTCCAGAGGTTCTTGCAATTGTTTCAGCGCCTGAAATATCAGTTATGTGTACTATCGTACTGTTATAGGAGCTGTAGATATGCACTACACCCCATCTTTCTGTCTTCTTGCTTGAGGCGCTCATTTAGTTTTCTCTCCTTGTTCTTCTTTTGCTCCTGCCTCGGATGTTACAACAGTTATTGTTTGTCGTATGGGATGGTTAGGATTAGCCAATGGGCTTTTATATGTATAAGTGATTTGGGGTTCTTCATCTCTTGTAACTAGATAACTGGGCACTGTAACTCTTCGTTTTTTTATGGCTATGTGCCCATGGGTTATTAATTGACGGGCTTGGTAGATTGTTTTGGCAAGACCTTTACGGAAAACTATTGTTTGAAGGCGACGTTCCAGGATATCCTCTATTGACAGATCTAAAACATCGTCTAAAACTGCAGTTTCATGTAGAATACCGAGTTTTTTAAGTTTTGTTAAAAGTTCCTGTTCCATTTTTCTGCGTTCTTCTGAACTTTTTCCAATCAGAGAACGAGCTATTCCTCTAAACTTTGAAAGCATAGTTTCATGTCGCCATAGTTCATGCTTGTTTCGTAGCCCATATTGTCCTAAAAGTTTAAGCTCTTCTTGAAGAACGTCTGTCCTCCATGGAAAACGCGGTGCTTCATATTTTTTCTTTTGTTTTTTCGGGTCTCCCATAGCTACTTACTTCCTGGCAATGCCTTTCTTTCTAACACCTACAGCCTTACCTTTTCTCCCTGTCGTTCTCGTTCTTTGTCCACGAACTTTTAACCCGTAAGCGTGTCGGTATCCCCGCCATGATTTTATCCCTTTCATTTTATCTATGTCCATTTTAGTTTTCAAAACAAGGTCCGCGCCGATTAGGTGCATATCTTTTCCTGTCTCCAAATCTTTCCTTCGATTAAAGAGCCACTCAGGAAACCCGTATTTTTTAGGTTCTTTTATTATCTCCTCTATTTTTTCAACTTCAGCTTCCGTTAAGAAACCCGCTCGCATGTCAGTATTGATTCCAGCTTTCTTTAGGATTGTATTTGCGAGGTTAAGACTCACTCCTTTAATTTTTGTGAGAGCATAAGGCACCTTTAGAGTGCCGTCTACATCTGCATCAATTATTCGTACGATGTGGCGAAATTCCTTTGACATCTATTGCCGTCCGTAGTTTGTTGAAGCTAAACTACGAAATAAACCAAACTTTATTTAAACGTTACTAGAGAAATATTAATGTCTCTTGGAAATTTAAGGAGTTAACAATTTAGAGAACGTTAAAAGTTGGATGCGGTTATCCATTGAGCGGTACTGTTCTTGAAGATATGGTTGCTGAAGCCTTTAAGAAAAAAGGATACATTGTTTTCACTCGAAAAAATCATTGTGATGTTTTAGCAATTAAGTCTGATATGTCCTTGGCTTATTTGGTAGAATGTAAAGATTATACATTGTCTTATAAACAGCAGATTTTGGCAGTGAGAGAGCTTAATCGTAATTACACTCACGCCTTAGAACTTTTGATACATCAGCGCCTATTTCCAGAAAAAATTCTAAAAGTTTTAGTAGCTAAAGGCTTTGCTTATCAAGCAAGAGGGATATTACAATATACTCCAGAAAAATTTATTCAACATGTTTCTTCATAAAGTTTAGACTACAAAGCTTTTTCATAAATTATCTTTGTTGTATCATCGATTTCAAAATCAAGCTTTTCTAAAGCTTGCTTAATTGGCCTATAATTATAGGTAAACCCATAAATTTTTTGAAAACCAAGTCTATAACAGTGATTTTTGAGAAAAATTAGCATGTCTAATGTGGCTTCATAATCCCCGTCAATGTAGCATGTTTGGATAGATTTTTCCCGCCATTCTCGCGATGTAGCATCGTCGATCAACATTAGACCATCCATTTCCCCTTTTCCATTTTCATGTAAAATTGCTTTTCCCTTCTTTACAAACTTTTTCAAGTTCTCTTCGTCAAGTGAATACCAATGGAATAAAACCGTGTACAAACCAGCAGCTTTATTGTAAATTTCAGAACTTTGCAGATATATCCATATCTCTCCTGTATCCTTTGCTTTAGCCCATCTTGAGTTTTCGCTCCCTTCATCGACAACATTTTCAGTTGCGGCCTCCACAAACTCTGCTACGGGTTTGAAACCCAATTTCTGCAATACCGCCCGCGCAGCTTCGTTATTTGATTCAGTCACCAGCCTGGCAATTCTTGCGCCTTTAGTTTTGGCATAGTTTATACATTTTTGAGTTATAGCCGTAGCCACTCCCATCCGCCTATAATTAGGATCGGTCCTTGCTCCACTTAGCCAGCATTCTTCAGGTTTATCTAGCGCCAAATGAGAGATTCCTACGGGCACATCATTAAGGGTTGCAACAAAGACCACGCTATTTCTCGCCTGAAGCCATCTATCCCAAACTTTAGGTATATAGTCACCCCAGCTCCACGTATTTCTACAAAATTTGAACACTGCCTCTTTGTCTGAGTTTCGAGCTGTCCTCACGTAAATTTTTGGTTTTGCATGACTTGTTTTCATATTACAATCATTTAAGGAAAAGAAAGCTTAATGAGTTTTCTTATCAGAGCCTAGAAAGAATGACATTAGTAAAAGTTTAACAAGTAACACAATTTAGCTTTAAGCAGGAAAAAAGTTTTCCATATGTTATGGTGATTTCGCTCCCAAAAAATCTCTGTGTATGTTGGGTCTTCTGTATAGGATACATTCTTCTGCTTAGCATGGCTGTTAATGCCGTTGCTATTAGGAGCATGGGTAGAATGAGGAGTAATGGAAATTCAAAAATCAAGATTACTATGCATAGCCATTTAACACGTTTTGCCATTGAAAAATCACTATGAAATCACAAAACAAAAGATATGCTCCATGTTCAGAAACTGTTTAGACACAAGAACATTAGAAATACACTAATTTACATAACCATCGAAAAAGACTTATACAGAGAACAAAGCACCGATGAATTTCACGTCAAAGTGGCTAAGAACGTCGGGGGAAACCATAAAACTGATAGAAGTAGGATTTGAATATGTAACAGGCAACTATAATGATAGAGGAAAAATCTTCCTTAAACGCAAATGAAGAACCCTAAACTAAAAGTGAGAATCAATAGGAAAAGGTTTTTAGTTTAGTTGTTATATGAAAGTCTGCAAATAGATTGAGAGTATTATGAGGTAGGTGTTAATGTCTGTGTTTGCAGCACCAGGCGCATATGACCGTGCCATAACTGTCTTTTCACCTGATGGTAGGCTATTTCAAGTTGAATATGCAATGGAACTAGTTAATCGTGGAGCAACAATTGTGGGGATTCGCTGCTCCGAGGGAATAGTTTTGGGGGCGGAAGAGAATGTTGAGCCCCTAGAAGAAGGAGAATTTTCCTGGAAAATTTTCAAAGTTGACGAGCATATAGGAGCAGCAATAGTTGGTTTAAGTTCCGATGCACGAGTCCTAATAGACAACGCACGAGTTTATGCGCAAAGTAATAGACTAACTTATGATGAGCCAATAGATGTGGAAGTTATAACTAAAAGGATATGTGATATACAACAACTTTACACACAACACGCAGGAGTAAGACCCTTTGGCGTTTCAATAATTTTTGGCGGAGTAGACAAAACTGGAACTCGACTTTTTGGAACACATCCTAGTGGAACATACAGAGGATATAAGGCTACTTCCCAAGGAGCAGGCAGAGAAACTGTGATCTCTATCCTAAAGGAAGAGTATCGTGAAAACATGACGTTAGAGGAAACCATAAAACTGGCAGCAAAATGCCTAATAAGGGCATTAGAAGCAAGACAATTACCGCCGAGGATAAAAATAGCGATAGTACCCGCAAAAACCAAGAAAATAGAAATGTTAAGTGATGAAAAAATTCAAGGCTATATAAAGGAGTTAAGCGCAGGCAAGTGAAAATTGGATGAGTAGTAAATACACAGTCGCTCGCATCACGAAGGATAATGAACATTTTGAAGTTCTCGTTAGACCGCAAAAAGCATTAGACTACCGTATGGGAAAAACCGCGACAATAGCTGATGTGTTAGTTGCAGAGACAATTTTCTCTGATGCAAACAAAGGAACAAAAGTTTCAGATGAAACTCTGAGAAAGGCCTTTGGAACAACCGACCCCCTTAAAATAGCAGAAGTAATCTTGAAAAAAGGAACTTTGCAGTTAACGACAGAACAGAGACGGAAGATGATCGAAGATAAAAGAAAACAAATAATAGATTTCATATCAAAGCAGGCAGTAGACCCAAAAACAAATCTTCCACATCCACTGTTACGTATAGAGAACGCCATGGAGCAAATCCACTATTCTATAGATCCCTTTAAACCGACCGAAGAGCAGGCAAAAGAAATAATTAAACTGTTACGGCCAGTTCTGCCATTAAAAATGGAACAAGTATCCGTCAGCGTTCTAATACCTGCAGAATACTCAGCAAAAGCTTACGGAACAATAAAGGCTTTTGGAACAATAAAAAAGGAAGAATGGCGTGCCGACGGATCATGGTATGGAATCTTGGAGATGCCTGCTGGCCTCTATGGTCCACTTTTAGAAAAACTTGGAGAAGTAACCAAGGGAAATGCAGAAGCAAAAATAATATCATAAAATAATTTGGAAAATTGTAAAAAGGTGTTTAAATGCCAACTTATTTTGAAAGAAGACAGATTGTAACACCAGGAGATCTGATTGCAGAAGGAGATTATGTAGCCGGAGAAAACACGTATAAAGAAAATAACAAAATTTATGCTTCAAGAATCGGTCTTGTGGAATATGAAAATAAAAAAGTGAATGTTGTAGCACTAAGAGCTTTTTACATACCTAGAGTCGGAGACACGGTTATAGGAACAGTTGTTGAAATAGGATTTAACGGTTGGATGGTAGATATTTCAGCACCTTACCAAGCCATTTTAAGAGCATCGAATGTTTTGAGTCGCCCTTTCAGGCCCCAGAAAGATGATTTGTCTCAAGTCTTAGACGTAGGCGATTTGGTGGTTGCAAAGATAGTGTCTTATGATAGAACACGTAATCCTCAACTTTCAGTAGGCGAGCCAGGACTTGGAAAAGTTACAAGGGGGCAAATAATGAAAATTACGCCCACAAAAATTCCCCGTGTTATAGGAAGAAAAGGTTCAATGATATCTATGATAAAGCAAGAAACGGGTTGCCACATACTTTTGGGACTTAATGGAGTTATACTAATCACGGGCAAGAGTCTTGAAGATGAACGATTGGCCATGATGGCTATTCGCAAAATTGAAGAAGAATCGCACACGCGCGGTTTGACAGACCGCATAACCCAAATGATAAGAGAAGAAAAAGGGAAAAAAGGAGGAGAAAAATAATGAGTCAAAAAAATAATAAGTTAATTGATAAGAAAGGTTTAAGATTGGATGGAAGAAAACCCGATGAATTAAGACCCATAAAAATCGAAGTAGGCATCTTATCAAATGCTGATGGTTCGGCGTATATTGAACAAGGGAAAAATAAAATTTTAGCCGCAATTTATGGCCCAAAAGAAGTACATCCAAAACACTTAGCGCTTCCTGATCGAATGATTTTAAGATGCCGTTATCACATGGCACCTTTCTCTGTCCAAGAACGAAAATCTCCAGCACCTTCTAGAAGAGAGATAGAACTTTCAAAAGTTATAAGAGAGGCATTAGAACCTGCCATATTCTTGGAATACTACCCTAGAACATCCATAGATGTCTTTGTTGAAGTTTTGCAGGCTGATGGAGGAACCCGATGTGCAAGTATAACTGCTGCAGCTTTAGCCTTAGCTGACGCTGGAATTCCAATGAAAGATTTAGTAGCTGCATGTGCAGCAGGAAAGGTTGATGATACTATTGTTTTGGATTTGATGGATACCGAAGACAAGATTGGAAAAGCGGATGTTCCCGTGGCTTTAATGCCGAATTTAAATGCTATAACATTATTGCAAATGGATGGAATCTTATCTCTTGAAGAATTCGAAAAGGCCGTGAATTTGGCATTGGAAGGGTGTAGAAAAATCTATGCTATGCAGAAAGAAGCGTTAAAAGCTAAATACGTGAATGTTAAGGAGGTTGAGGAATAATGTCATCAATGACTACACGTGTCAAACAGAAACAAATAGCACAATTGATTGCTAAAGGAAAACGTTTGGATGGAAGAACACTAACTGAGTATCGAGAGATAAATGTTGAACAAGGCATAATAGAACGTGCTGAAGGTTCAGCTAGAGTGCTTTTGGGAAAGACTGAAGTAATGGTTGGAACAAAAATTGAGATTGGGCAACCATTTTCAGATACACCAAATGAAGGTGTCTTAACAGTAAACGCTGAACTTGTTCCATTGGCTTCCCCCACATTCGAACCTGGACCACCCGATGAAAATTCAATAGAGCTTGCTCGAGTTGTTGACAGAGGAATAAGAGAATCAAAGGCCATAGATTTTGAAAAATTGTGCATTGAACCGGGAAAAAAAGTTTTCGTGGTGTTTATTGACATTTATGTTCTTAATCATGACGGAAACTTGATAGATGCCTCAGCTTTGGCTGCATTAGCTGCCTTACTTAACACCAAAATGCCAAATTACGAAATTGAAGATGGAGAAGTTAAAATTAAGTCTGGATACACGCCGTTGCCCATAAAAAAGTATCCTATAACAGTTACCTTTGCGAAAATAAACGATAAACTAGTTGTTGATCCGTGGCTAGAAGAAGAACAAGTAATGGAGGCAAGACTATCCATGACTATCAGCAACGACGGTAATATATGTGCAATTCAGAAGGGAGGAAGCGGGTACTTCGCACCGAAACAAGTATTAGAAGCGGCAAAAATAGCTAAAGAGAAGGGTGAAGAAATTCGTAAAAAATTAAACTGGTGAAAGCGTTGGGAAAACGAACCAAAAAAGTTGGGCCTGCTCGAGGACTAGGTCCTCGTTATGGAGCAACTGTGAGAAAACGCTACGTCAAAGTAATTACAGAGATGAAAAAGCCGCATAAATGCCCCCAATGCGGTTTTCGAAAGGTGAAAAGAGAAAGTGTTGGAGTTTGGAAATGTAGAAAATGCGGTTATACATTTACTGGAGGAGCATATACCCCGGTCACGAAGCTTGGAATAGTGTCAAAACGTTCGGCAAAAGGTGTTTCTGTAGAAGAGTTAGAAATTGAAGAAACAACATAGTCATTTTTGAGTGACTTATGGATTGGCAGAAAAGCAGTCTATCCTTTTAACAACCTCTCGTAGACCCACAAAGGATATGAGAACTTTTTGCAGAGATCTCTCCCACACTTTTCCTAACATTGTTCGAATTAATCGTGGTAAATTGAGTTTAGATGGTTTAGCGGAGAAAGCGCTAGAATATCATGCTAAAAAGATTATTATTGTGGATAGATGGAAAAGGGGTTCTGGGAAAATTCGGTTTTTTCATCTGAATAGTGATGGGTTAAGAGTTGTTCCTCCTATCATTTATTTGCGAGGCTTGAAGTTTCGGAGGAATTTTAGAGAAAATATGCCTAAAGGAAGGCGTATAAGAAGCATTGCAGTGGCGTTATCTTGTGAAGATAATAAAGTTGAGACAGAAAAACTCGAAAGAACACTAAGCGGTTTTTTCGAAATTCCACTTTTCTCCATCAATGAAGCTGTCAAAAGGGGGTATGACGCAGTTATGCAGATTTCTCAAGAGATCGTTAATAGAATTAAAATTACTTTCAGACTTCTCCCTGAACAAGTCGAAATTGGTCCACGAATAATTGTCTCTCATTTAGTTTGGGAGTCTACTCATGAGGGCTAAGGCTGTAGTGCGTTTAAAGTTCTCGTCTAAGAAGGATTTGTTAACTGTTTTCAAAGGATTAAAGCCGGAAGTAGAAAGTCCAGCTACCAAGCGTTCTAAAGCAAGCATAGAAAAAAGCAAAAATTTTCTCATTCTAACCGTAGAAGCTAGAGATACAGTTGCGTTACGCGCGGCTTTAAATGCATATTTAAGATGGATAAACTCTATGATGAACGTTTTAGAAGTTGTAAAAAGTAGGTCGTGAGCTAAAAGAATGCGTGAATTCGTTATATTCTCTCGAATAGGTAAAACCAATGCTCACTGGAAAAACTTACACGATGCTGGCCGATTGGACATAGTTCATGAGTGCATAGTAGCCAGCCTCTTCCTGTCGCATGGCATTCGAAAAAACGTAGTCTTCCACGCAGTACTAAATGGCCCACCAAACCCACCTCTACATCTGAAAATATGCGGCGAAAAACTGCATAATGTACGGACGGATCAGCAAACATGGACACAGATTCTAAAAAAGGTTTTATCTAGAAAACAACATCCCGGCATAAATGTATCAAAGACAAGTTTTGAAGCCCTAATTAGAATTAAGGCGCAAAATTCACAAATCTATGTGCTAGAAGAAAACGGGAAAGACATAAACCAAATTCAAATAGCTGAAAACCCAGTATTCATTCTAGGAGACCACGTAGGTTTGCCTAAAAAAGTAGAAACTTTTGCTTTGCGCTTCGGTCAAAAAGTTTCTCTTGGAAAGAAGCCATATTTAGCAGCTGCTTGTATAACAATTCTAAACTACATCTTAGATAGAAAAAAGTAGAAAACAAAAGCTAAATTTATATTCCACTCATTTTTCAGTTCTATTTTGCTCTTTTCATTCACCGGGAGGTGAATTATCATGGCATCAATTCGCGAATTACCACCTAGTGGGATAAGCAGATTTGAGAGAATAGGCGCTCATACACACATAAAAGGCTTAGGCTTAGATGAAAAATTAAGAGCAATAAAAATACAAGATGGCATGGTAGGTCAGGAGAAAGCAAGAGAAGCTGCAGGTTTAGTTGTAAGAATGATAAAAGAGGGAAAACTTAGCGGAAAATGTATAATTTTAGCTGGACCGCCTGGAACAGGAAAAACAGCCATAGCAGTAGCCGTATCTCGGGAATTAGGTGAGAATGTACCATTCATTCAAATGAGTGGAAGCGAAATCTACAGTAGTGAACGTAAGAAAACTGAAATTCTTATCGAGGCTATTCGCAAGTGTATTGGTGTTGAAATCCATGAAATGCGGAAAGTTTATGAAGGGGAAGTAACCCGTGTTGACATCAAAACTGCTCCTCACCCTTACAATCCTTATCAAAAAGTTCCGGAAAGCGTTCACTTAACCCTTAAAACAAAAGAGGAAGAAAAATCCATTGAAGCTGGTCCCTCCATAGCTCAGCAGATTATAGCAGAAGGAATATCTGAAGGCCATGTCATTCAAATAGATGCTGAAACCGGAAGAGTAGTGAACCTTGGCTTAAGTCTAGAGAGTACAAAAGGAAAAACTTATGATGTAGATACAACGAGAAAAATTCCACCCCCGACAGGAAAAGTTCTTAAAGAAAAAGAATTTGTTTACACTTTAACATTAAATGACCTAGATGAGCTTAATGCGAGACAGCGCTCAGGAGGGTTCTTCTCTTTACTTTTTGGTGGATCAGAGTCGAAAGAGATAGACACGGAAGTCCGAATGGCTGTGGATCAGCAAGTCAAAGAGTGGGTAGACTCAGGTAAAGCCTTTATACATCCAGGAGTCCTCTTCATCGATGACTCACACCTTCTAGATTTAGAAGCTTTCAGCTTTCTAGGAAGAGCCATGGAAAGCGAACTTGTGCCAATAATAATTCTTGCTACTAATAGAGGTGTAGCGAGAATTCGTGGAACGGATGTGAAAAGCCCCCTGGGCTTCCCTATAGATCTTATAGACCGGTCAGTGATTATAACTACACAACCATATGATGTTGAAAGTGTAAAGGAAATATTGCGTATACGATCAGAAGAAGAAAAAATAGAACTTGACTCGAAAGCTTTAGAAAGACTGGCGGAAGTGGGAGCAAAAAGTTCTCTGCGCTATGCAGTTCAACTTCTAAGCTTAGCGGCTCAAAATGCCAAGGCCCTAAACAAAAAGAAAGTGGCTATAGAAGACGTGCAGCGTGTTGACGAATTGTTCAAAGATATCAGTGAAGCTGCAGAATACCTTAGAAAATATGAAGAAAAACTGATGATACACTAAAAGTGAGCACTAATAAAAATTAAAACAAAACAACCCTTTAATCTCTCTTTTGTTCTTTCTACAGCTGTGAACACAATGGTGGAAAAGAAGCAAGAAAAGGAGTTATTGAAGCACATCGGATTTGAAGTGGAAGACATAAGTTTCATCTTGGAACCCGCACAAGTTGAGGTAGGTTCTGGTTATACTGTTTCTGTGAATTATGACGAAAACGAGAAACAAGTGATTGATGTAAAGATCTATGGCGAAGTCAATGTGGTTAAAATGAAAAGACAGATCAGAAAAGCATTTCCGAATGCGACTATTCGAAATATTAATGATTCAGGCTCTGTATCTATCATCAAACCTTTTAGGAAACACAAAGAATCTCCACACAAGTAGAAGTTTACCTTATTTTTCGCCCAAAAAATTGAATGTAAGTCTGAAATTGAAATAGAATAAAAAAGGCTATCATATAAATTTTCCTTTAAAATGCTACAAAACTATCATGCAACTTGCAATTTGTCTTACTGTTAGCGTTTTCCCATGTATTCTCCAGTTATAGGAATATGAGTAGAACATTTAGGACATTTGTTTGTCGCAGTTATTTTGTAACGCAACAGATAAGGGCCATATCTCTGAATAAGTTTCTCTCCACAACTAGGACAATAAGTGTTCTCATATTTATGACCAGCAACATTTCCGAGGTATGGGTATAGAACTCCTTCTTTCTTGGCCATTTCATAGGCTTTTTCTAGAGTCTTTACTTTTGTAGGTGGTTTGTTAAATTTATATGCTGGAAAATAACGTGTAAAATGCAGGGGAGTGTCCGTTCCCACTTCTTTTAAATGCTTTTCAATAACCCATCTTAAAGTTTCCTCGTCATCATTAACATCCGTTATGACTAAATTTACAATTTCGACATGTAACCCTAATTTTTTGGCTTCACGGGCATTACGCCAGATTTTCTCTACGTCTCCCCCTCCGCAATACTTTTTGTAGGTTTCATTGCTGCCTTTTATATCGATTTTAAGTCCGTCCAATCCAGCCGTATGGAGGGCTTTTAGAACTTTAAGGCTCATGTAGCCGTTTGAAACGTAACAGCAATATTTTATTTCTTTGTCCTTAGCCAATTTGAAAAGGGAAAGTACCCATTCTGATAGAAGAGTAGGTTCTTGAAAACTTGCACATAGACCAACATCTCTATGATAAAGGGCGGTTTCAACCATTTTTTCTGGAGAATAGTAGAAGGTGGTCGTAGGATTCGGTTGTTGTTTCGAGAGATGAAAGTTTTGACACCAAATACAATCAAGGTTACATGACCAAGTGGAAAAAGTTAAAGCAGTAGATCTTGGCCAATAGTGAAAGAAAGGTTTAATCTCTATGGGGCGGCTTTCAATGGCGCTAATATCGCCGTAAACAATAGTAAAAAGTTCACCATCGATATTTATTCGTGTTTTACAAAAACCCTTGGAACCTTCGGCGATTTCACATTTTCTTTCACATAAACTACACTGAACAACGCCATTGGGCATTTTTTCGTAAAATTTCGCTTCATGAACTGTGGGATAATCGACAAGCTTTGACATTATCTCAACAATTATAACTGTAGTTTGCTCTATAATTAAACATTATTACTTTTAAAATGTTCCCAACCTTTAGGCTCTACAGTATATCGTCTTCCTTTAGCTTCCAAATACACGGCCTTTTCAGAAATAACTTTTCCGATGACTATAAGCTTACCGCCTACCTTAGCGACAGCCTCTTCGGCTACATCCATAAGTTCAGGTTTTACTGTTATAACCAGCTCGTATTCCTCTCCACCGTAAAGGGCTAACTCTAATGGATCCATACCGATGTGTTCTGCAAAATTCTTTACCTCTTCAGCCACAGGCAACTGCTTTATTAAAAATCCAACTTCACTAGATCTAGCAATTTCGTAAAGACTCCATGCTAAACCATCGCTTGAATCAATAGAAGCGGTAACAGCGTCTGTTTCGCTTAGGGCTAACCCTTCTTTCAGCCTTGCATGAGGGGCCATAACGGAATCTATGAGAATATTGCGAATTTTATTTTCTATTTTAATACCTTCCAAAAGAATTTTAAGCCCAGCAGCAGTTTTTCCA
>MTLU01000040.1 GCA_002010975.1 Candidatus Bathyarchaeota archaeon JdFR-07
ACTGTTAGACAGGCTCCGGCAAGCCCTGATAGAATGATTCTTTCTTTAATGAAAACTGGTAGAACCGTCATGAGCCACGGTATAACGTAAGTTGATGTGAGATCAGCAATGATGCCGGCCATGAATCCTAATAACGCAACTAACCCGAATATTTTCAGTCTGTCACCCATTCTTTTCACCTTTTGCTAATAATTGAAATCTATGCTCCTTTTTAGTCTAACTTACATTTTTTTGTTTATTCTCTTAAATCCAGCAACATCATCTTTTATCTGTAAAATTAAAGCTCAAAACTGTTTTTGTTCTGGCATATAGCTCTACGTATATATCTGAATGTTTTCAGCATGTTAACAATGTATAAGATTCTTTGAAACAACTTCTTCTTTCGGAGGTATCAACTTGTCTGAAAGATTTGCTAAAAAATGGGAAACTAGAAGAGAAAAACCATTCACAGATCGCATAAAAGAGGTAGTAAGACCGCCAGGTCCCCTAAAGCCACGTCTAGACTTTGCTGTTAGACGCATTGAGCTTCAAATCCAAAAATTGGATCAGGCTACTGAAAGGTTTAGTCAAAGAGACAAAGCAATTTTCGCGAAAATAGTTGACGCTTACACGAAGCATGACACAGCTCGCGCAAACGTTTTTGCAAATGAATTGGCTGAAATTAGAAAAATGGAGAGGCTTATAATTAATGCTAGGCTTGCCCTTGAACAAATAGTGTTGAGATTGCGAACAGTTTCTGAGCTTGGCGATGTGGTGTCGACTTTAGGACCTGCAGTTGGTGTATTGAGAAGTGTGAGAACAGGGCTTGCAAGAGTCTTCCCAGAGGCAGAGAACGAGCTAGGAGAAATAGGCAACATTTTGAGCGGGATAATGATTGAAGCTGGACAGAGCTCAGGGATGACGTTAAACTTTGACACAGTGAATGAAGATGCACAGAAGATTCTTTCCGAGGCAGCTACGGTAGCAGAACAAAGGATTAAAGATAAATTCCCTGAATTACCTGCTGGCCTTTCTGGAGTGCCTGCAACTCCTGTAGGCGAAAAGACATCTACGGAAACCTCTTAAAGAGGTACTAATTATGTCCCAGAACCTCAACCCTTTTCTTTTCATTGGAAAACAAATTAAGGACGAATATGGACGGCCAATAGGTAAAGTAATCTCCTTAGCATTGACACCTAACGGAAAATTTGACGCGGTTTACCTGGAAAAAAGCGACGGAAGATTCTTAAAATATCCCATGGAATACTTGAAATTTGAAGGGGAGGAAGTTACTCTACTCTCTGAAATCAAATCCAAGACTAATGCTCTCTGCGACCAGATTCCGCTTATATGGCGAAAGGATCAGGCCTTAAAGGATCTATCAGAAAAGAATAAAATTTCAAGAGAACTCTATGAAGAATTGCATAACAACTTTGAAGGAGTTTTAAACCAGCTTAGAACCGAAGCCCAGTCTCTGATCGAAGAATTAGACAAAGAAATTGCAAGATGCACAAACGAGATAAAGGCACTAAATTATGCACTTGTCCATCTAGAACTGGAGCATGAAATAGGAAAAATCGATGATCAGTCTTACGAAATGGCTTTTATGGCTATTCAAGAAAACCTGACACACATTAATAAGGAAAAAGAAGACCTTGAACTTACAAAGAATAAGCTTTCAAATATTATACTAGGGGAGAAAACAGAGGAATCCTCTGAACCTCAAGGGGAAGAGGAGCCTGCACCAGAAGAGACAACTCCAGAAACAGAAATAGAAACACCGCTTCCTGAGACCCCTACCGAAACACCAACTGAAACACCAGCAAATGAGGAACCTTCTCAACCTTCTGAGTCTCCTGAATTGCCAGAGCCGCCTGTAGTGGTTTATGTAAAAGAAGTCGGAGAATCAGGCGTATCAGGGCTTTAAGAGAAGCTTAAAAGTAGCGGGCGGAGGGAAAAGTCATCAAAAGGTTTTTTCGGTCATCCCCTCCACTCCGTGAAACAATTGTTCGGTCCATAAGAACATTAAGAATTCAGCAAAGCAAGGTTCAAAGAGCAAATTTTAGACTTAAAGAGCGAGACAAAACCCTTTTCAAGTCATGCATTAGCGCCTTGAATAATAAAAATAAAGAAAGAGCGGCTATTTGTGCAAATGAAATTGCAGAAATTCGTAAGCTGATAAAATTCCTTTATCATGTGGAATTGGCTCTTGAACGGGTAATAATTCGGCTGGAGACGATAAAAGAATTAAGTGATATAATAATCGATTTGAAACCTGCTGTAAGACTTCTTCAAGATGTTTCTCAGCAACTGTTTGAAGTTCTGCCTGATGTTTCTTACGAGCTTGGTAAGGTTAACGAGGCAATAAGTGAAACTTTGCTTACGGCAAAGATAAGGGCAGACGATTCTCTTATACCTGTTAATGTAAAGACGCCAGGTGGAGAAGAAATTCTTAAAGAAGTCTCAAGTTTCCTTGAACAGAAAGTGAGTGAAAGACTCCCTGAACCGCCCGCTACCGAGGAGATTCCAGAAGCAGAGCAAATGCCAGTAAAAGAGATGGTTGCTTTAGCAGCTAGCTGCTCTCAGGCAACTGGTGAAGAGACAGTGAAACAGTTTGATGAAGTTCCTTCTAAAACCCTTTTTTCTTTCAAGAAAGCTGAAATCCAGGAAATTTCCTTGAAGGTGGAAAAACCTTCGGTAAGGAAACTGGAAGAAATACTTTTAGAATATGTTAAAAAAAGTAATGGAGAACTGGATCTGCAACGGTGTTCCGCAGATCTAGATGCCTCTTATGAGGAGATTGAAAAAGCCCTTCAAAGTTTGGGGGCTAAAGGAAAAATTAAGGTTACGTTAAAATCGAGGAGATAAAAGTGAGTGCTTCCCAAGAACTTGAAAAAGCTGCGACCAACTACGCCTTAGAAGCTGTTCGTTTAGATAAGCAGGGCTCTAAGGGTATGGCAATGACGATGTATCAGAAAGCCATAGAGAGCCTCTTAAAACTTGTTCATTTGTATCCTGAATACAGCTTGAATAAAGTCTACATACAGAGGGCCATTGCTTATCAAGAAAGAATAAAAATGTTGCAGGGCGCTGTGCCTCCAGCTCCCGTGGAGATGCGTGCAGAGGTTGAGAATATCACATGGGGGAAAAAGACGGAAGGCGATAAGTCAAGCTATGAGGAGTTGATCCTTACTGAAAAACCTAACATAAAATGGGAGCAGGTTGTTGGTCTTGAGAATGCTAAAAGAGCTATAAAAGAAGCCATAGTTTATCCTGTACAAAGGCCTGACCTTTTCCCTTTAGGCTGGCCTAGGGGTATTCTTTTGTTTGGTCCTCCTGGGTGTGGGAAAACTTTGCTGGCTGCTGCTGTGGCTACAGAAATAGATGCAAATTTTGTTTCTGTTGATGCTGCTTCTATTATGTCTAAGTGGCTGGGTGAGGCTGAACAGAATGTTGCTAAGCTTTTTAATTCTGTTAGGAAATCTGCTAATGAAGGTAAACCTGCGATTGTTTTTATTGATGAACTGGATTCTCTTATGGGTAAACATTCAAATGAGGTTGGTGGAGAAATCAGAGTTCGAAATCAGTTTTTGAAGGAAATGGATGGGATCATAGATAAGGGTAAGAAGCTTCATGTTTATGTGATTGGAGCAACCAATAAGCCTTGGGATTTGGATTGGGCTTTTATCAGGAGGTTCCAGAAGAGGATTTTGGTGCCCCTTCCTGACCATCACAGTCGCCTTCTAATGTTTAAACTTTACACTGCTGATTTGCAGCTGGCTTCAAATGTTGATTTGCACGAGTTGGCGAGACTGTCTGAGGGTTTCTCTGGAAGTGATATACGGGATGTGTGTCAGGCAGCTCACTTGAAGCTTATCGGCGAGTTCTTCGAATCTGGACAAGCAGCCAATAAACTGGCTAAGCCAAGACCTTTAGAGATGACTGATTTTAGACAAATATTGGAGGAAAGAAAGCCAAGCGTTTCTCTTGATATGCTAACCTTGTATAATAGGTGGTTCGAGGCGTTTAAGGCTCTCTAGGAGGGAACAAACACAGCGCGAGTTGGGTGGAAAGGTTTGGAGAAATCCCTAACATTCTATTTTTGAAAAACTCTCCTTTCTCCCCCATAAACAAAATCTCCAAACCCCACAACCCAACAATAGAAGCAGCTGCTAGCTTCCAATTTTTTCAACAAGGTCTACAAGTTTTTTCGAATTTTTGAATAGGTCTATGTATGGAATTTTTAGGTTTAAGTTTTCAGTTGAGTAGGGTCCAGTGAAAGCTATTATTGGCTTGAAGGTTTTTAGGGCTTCTCGGGCTTCTTCCGCGGATTTCACGGTTATTATCTTGTAGATTTTATTGTTTTTGCTTACAAGGTTTCTAAAGCCCTCTAAAAAGACTATATCAAAATCTTTGCATTTTTCCAGAACTTCATTAAGCGAGAAATTTTCTTTTTTCCTTTTTTCTATGGTGGCTATTTCGTTGGATGCTACACTGATGATTTTTGTTGCTCCTGACTTGGCAAATCTCCAGGTGTCTTTTCCTTTTGTGTCAATTGTAAAGTTTTTCTCTGAGATATGCTTTATTGCAGCCACTCTGTAACCCTTTTTAACAAGCTTTTTTGTTAGGATTTCTATTGTTGTTGTTTTCCCTGAGCTTTTGCTTCCTACGACAGCTATGATTTTCAATTGTTATCCTTCCGTCATTTCTTCAGAGAAGATTTCTTCTAATGCTTTTTTGTCTACTTGTAATTTTTCTGAGAGATCTCTTACCCATCTTATATAGATTCTGAAAATTGTTTTTAGGATGTCTGCCTCCTCTTCTTTTGAGAGGTCTTCTTCTTTGGCGAGCAGTAGGGCGAACCATCTGCCTGTGTCTGAGAGTAGGTAGGCTTTAACCCATGTTGTACGGTTTCCTTTTCTGAGTTTTTCCATGGCTTCTTTTAGGATTCCCAATTTTGTTAGAGCTTTTAAGTTTTCAATTATTGTTTTGTTGGAGTAGGCAAGCTTTTCTATGAGTTCTTTTTGGTAGAGTTTTTTTGAGATTCCTTGGTTTAGGGAGAATTTTAGGATGTCTACGGCTGCTTTTGAGCCGAAAATGGCGCTGAGTATACGTGTTTTTTGTTCTGATGGAAGGAATACTACATAGGGATGTAAATTTTTACTCACATTCTCCACAGTAACGGTTCATAAACAATCCTTATTTAAACCTTTATGAAACGAGAGTACAACAAGTTTTTAAATGTTTTAACAGTCATCCTATTGACGGTGTTCTAAACGATCACAAAAAACTGGGCACCATCCGACGGAGACACATTTACAACCACAGAAGGATTCATATTCAACGTCTTCGGCTACGAACATCCAAAAAACCGCGTTTTCGCCTTCCTAAAATATGTCCCCTCGCGCTACAAGAAACTCTTCAACATTAACTTTCTAGAAAGAACATGGAAATACAAACAAACAGAACTTTTCAGAGCCGAAAAACTCTACACCCCCCAAAACTACCAAACCTTCCTCGAAACCTTCAACAAAAGCTTTCCCAACTACATATATTTTTGCCCCTTCAGAGGAAAACAAGTACTCACCGCCCCATTAAACAATATCAAAAAAATCTACATACCAAAAGAACGTTTAAGAACTCTGCTAAAAACAAAACCCAAAGATAAACTACAAAAAACAACAATAAACCTCATCGAACTCCTTTCAAACGAATCAAAAATCCCCATAGAAGATTTCGGCATCCACGGATCCATAGCCCTAAACATGCACACAGAAAAATCCGACATAGACCTCGTAATCTACGGATCCCAAAACTTCCGAAAACTAGAAAAAACCATAAACAAACTTGTAGAAACCAAAACACTAAACTACGTTTTTAACAATCGCATAGACNCTGCAAGACGATTCAAAGGACGCTACAAAAACAAAATTTTCATGTACAACGCCATCAGAAAACCCGAGGAAATCCACACAAAATATGGAACACAAAAATTCACACCACTACACCCCATAAAATTCGAATGCACCATAAAAGATGACAACGAAACCATGTTCCGCCCCGCAATATACAAAATCCAAGACTACACACCCAAAAACCAAGAATCAAACCTCCCAAAAGAAACAACACCAAAACTCGTCATCTCCAACATAGGATGCTACAGAAACATCGCCAGAAAAGGCCAAAAAATAAAAGTTTCCGGAATGCTTGAACGCGTAGAAAACATAAAAACAGGAGAAACCTTCTACCAAGCAGTCGTAGGAACAGCTACAAACGAGGAAGAATACATTTGGCCCACCTAAAACTAAGAGACCGCGACGCAATAATAACCCAGGAAGGCCTAATCCTTCGAGTCTTCGGCTACACCCACCCAAAAGACGCATACATATGCGATGCTGAATATGCACCAGAAAACCTTTTCAAATCAAAAAACCCCAAAGCCTTCCGAACAGACGGCACCCAAATTTTCCACAAATTCTACGAAGACGAAGGATGGAAATTTGTCAAAAAGAATTTTCCCCAATACATGATCTTTCATGAACCCCTTAACAGAAATGTTCTAGGCGTTAAACTTGAGAACATAGCGGAAATAAGAAAACCCGAAGAAACCCTGAAAAAGATCCTTGCCAAAAAACCTAAGGATGAACTTTTAAAAGCTATGGAAAACTTGCTGAACCTTGTAACACAACATTCTGGCATATCTGCAAAAAATTTCGGCGTCTTCGGTTCTCTGCTCCACGGTTTTTATCATCTGCAATATTCTGACATAGACTTAATAGTCTATGGAAAAGAAAACATAACCCAAATACGCAAAACTCTAAAAGATTTTTATCAAAAAAGTGATGCTTCTCTCAGAAACGAGTTTGAAAACAACGAAGCTATCAAGGGAAAAACTTGGCGATTCCTAAACTATAGCCCAAAAGAGTTTATCTGGCACCAAAAAAGGAAGGCAATCTACGCCCTTTTCCATAATCAACAACAAAGAACAATAAAAGCAGAGTTTGAACCCGTGAAAGCTTGGAAAGACATCAAAAACAATAAAGAAGAACTTTTCGGAGAAGCCGTCATGAGCAAAGGCTGGGCTAAAATAATTGCTCGCATAGTGGACGACAGCGACGCCCCTTTCATTCCCTCCATTTACAAAATTGAACCTCTAGAAATCATAGAAGGAGAAAAGAAAGCTCTGGAAGTAACCCGCATAGTCTCTTACATGGAAGAATTCCGCCTCCAAGCCCACAGAGACGAAACCGTTTATGTCGAAGGCAACCTAGAAGAAATTAAAACGTCAAAAGGAAGCATCCATCAAATAACATTAACCTATTGCCCCCGATATTACGAACAAGTCCTAAAAGTTTACAAGCCTTTAAGCCAGCACCATAAAATCTGAAGGCTTACCCCCAAGCAACAACCTAAAATACTCACAATTATGCTCCAAATCCATAACGCGTTCCACTTTCCCTTGAGCTACAACCTTTTCCCCCTCTCTTGCCTGTTCACAGAACCTACCCCGAAAAGACGCAATCTCCTTTATGGGAAAACTTGGTCCCTGAAGAACTCTTACATTTCCTATTTTATAACTGCAAGGAGTAAAAACAGCCTCTGAATCATCCTCTATCTCTGCCTCAACTCTGGCATATCCCACATTTTTGTAACGTATTGCACCATATTCTGTCTCTATTTCACTCCAATCTTTAACAAACCTTATGAAATAATCTCTGCCTCTAAACTTTCCCTGCAAAACTTTCCGCGATTCCGTCCGCACAAAATCCTCAAAAGAAGTTCGCGTATCTCTCACCCTAAACTCAAAAAGCTTACGCAACTCTTCCAGCGAATAAGCCTTAACATCACTCATCCTGTCCTGTAATAGTCCCTTTAAGGTCTCGTAGACTTTAAGGCAATTTTCACTTCCATAAACTATTGGATCAATATCGGAATCTGGTATATGCAATTTAACGAGAAGCGATCCTGAAATTCCCATAGCGCTCCATGAAACACCGGCAAAATCCCTTAAGATTTCCATAAATTCCAAGGCATCTGCCTCTAATGCATCCAAGCTTTTGCTGTTCCTAAGTTCTTTCAAGCATTCCACAGGCAGGTAATGCTTTTTCACATTATCTAACGGAACTTCGCAAAGTCTCTCATCAAAAACAATGTCATACACAATATAGCGAGGAAGATTTTGCTCTAAAAACTTAACCCGCTCAGAAATGTTGTAAATTTTTCTATAGTAAAAGTTTTCCCGTTGGCGAGAACCTTTTTGATCTGGAATGAAACGAGGAAAAGCAATAACCTTGCCTGGCGGGTGCACCAATCCTTTTACATCAAATATAACATTGCCAACAGTTTCTATAAGATCTCCTTCTCTTGCTCTTAGTCTCATGAATGATAATCCTTTAGGAATTATTTACCTTTTCTTGGTAATAATCCAGCTCTATATAAAGCTGTCAATAAACCGACACTGAAAATTGTTGCCATAATTGTCATAAGTATTCTTTCAGCAGCTGATATTGGAATCATATACATGAATAACGATGGGATATCTGGAAGTCCTAATGGCGTCAAAAAATGTTCTTGAATAACCTGGAAAGGAATGAATATGTCAATAACTCCTATGAAAATAAGGTTTCCAATCATATGATCAGCTATTATACCGCAATAGCTTGCTAGGAAAGTAGAAGAAATGAATGAAAATTTGCCTCTGCCAAAAATCCCGTACAAAATGAAGATTGCAGCAATTATATACAAAGGAAGAGAAAAGTAGGGAGCCATCCATATTTCTTCACTTATGTAAGGCTTTGAAAACAAATATGCAAGGGCAATCATGATAATTCCTAAAAATATAAGACCTGGCTTAAACAGCCACCTCTCTTTCTTCACTCCAATCTCTTCAAAGGACTTAGCAACCCAACTTCTTGTAATTAGAATCGCAAATAATCCTGCAAGATGTAAAATAGGATATAATGGCGCTTTCACACCAACCCATGTCAAATACCATCCAGCAATTAACGCACCTAATATAACCGCAGCCGCAATCCATGCTGGCATCCTAACTTTTTCAGCAACTTTACCTGATGTGAGAAAACCTGCAACCATTGCCGAAACAGCAGGGGCAAAAGACGTTAGAAAAGTGAAGGGGCTCCCTGAAGTNAAAAGTCCCCCTATCAAAGCAGCTGAAAACCCTAGGTATGGTCCTATAACCATTCCATAAACAGGAGCAATTGCTGCATCAAACTTTATTTCAGAACCAGGAACCCCAACAATTGGTATTCCCGGAACCAACTTAATAACTATCACGGATAATGCTATGAAAATTGCTAAGAAAGCCACATTAATTGTCGAGAGTCTTAAACTAGACATATAAACACCTGTGTAGTTACGGTAATAGCTATGTAATTTTCTACATAACATTAATAAGTTTTTCCATACAAGCCTAATACAAAGGTGCATCCCTTTGCAAACCCTTCCATCTCACAAGGCTAAACACATTTCACAATGCCTAGAACTAGCCATTCTTTTAGAAGTCGGTGCCGATAAACCTGGAAACGTGAACTTAGTAGTAGGTTTTGAAGGCACAAATCATGCACACTTCCTTGCATCCGCAGTTGCAGCATCCCGCCATTTTGAAAAAGCAGCTGAACAAGGAATTGCCGCCTCTAAAGGAGAAATACACTTAAGCGAAGTAAGAATAGGGCAGATCATAAAAAATTGCGTGGCAGACATCAGTTCCTGGCAGAAAGGCGGAAACACCCTCCTCGGTACAGTTATCCTCTTTTCACCCTTAGCAGTGGCTGCTGGAATGACACCCATGGAAAAAAATCATTTCAAAATTCCCGAATTAAGACAAAATTTAAAGGCAATCATAGAAGCAACCACCCCTAAAGACACCATAAACCTATACGAAGCCATAAAAATCGCCAACCCAAGCGGACTTGGAAAAGCTCCCAACCTAGACGTAAACGATCCAAATTCTATAAACAGAATACTCACAGAAAAAATTCCCCTCCTCCAAGTCTTCAAAATAGCCGAAAGCTACGATAACATTTGTTCAGAATGGGTTAACAACTATCCCATAACCTTCGATTTCGCTCAACCACTTCTGAAAAACCAGATTAACCAAACTGGAAACTTGGACACCGCCATAATCCACACTTTTCTAAAAGTTTTGTCTAAATATCCAGATTCCTTCATCGCCAGAAAAGCAGGTTTAAACAAAGCTAGAGAAGTCTCTTTAATGGCCCATGAAGTATTAAAGCTTGGAGGACTAAACACGTCGTCTGGCAGAGAAAAACTGCACCAATTTGATCTGTTTCTTAGAAAATCTGATAGTCTTTTGAACCCAGGAACAACAGCAGATATAATTGCTGCCGCTCTTGCCCTTTGTATATTAGAAGGGTATAGACCCTAATTCCTTTCCGCTATCTAAGGGAGAATTCTTTCACCCTGAACTCATTTATATTTAGCAACCTTTATTGATAGTAATAACTATAAAATTCTGCTGAAGTTAGATGATAATCGGCGTTTGTGGAAGCCCAAGAAAGCAAGCAACCGAATATGTTCTGAAAGAAACTCTGAATATGTTAGAAAAGAAAGGTTTCAAAACCCAGTTTTTTACTGTTAGAAGCAAAAACATCAGTTTTTGTCAGCATTGCGATTACTGTCTAAAAAACAAGGAATGCAAAATTAAAGATGATATGTATGAACTCTACCCATTGCTTAAAAAGTCTAAAGGAATAATATTTGCCTCTCCAGTTTACAACGGTGGAATAAGCGCGCAATTAAAAACAGTTATGGATAGATGTCGAGCCTTACTTGCAGCAGACCGCAACGTTTTCAGATATAAAGTCGGCATGGCAGTTGCCGTTGGAGGGGACAGAATCGGAGGACAAGAACTCGCCATACAGCAAATCATAACATTCTACATTTTAAACGGAATAATTCCAATAAGCGGCTGTTCTTTCGGCGCAAATTTAGGAGCAACATTCTGGTCAAAAGACTCTCTAAAAGGTGTTAAAGAAGACACAGAGGGATTTCGAAGCTTGAAGAAAACAGTTAACAAATTTGCAAACTTTTTAATGAAATTTGATTTACAGAAACAAAAAGGAGACCTGTAAAATGGTTATAGAAGTTACGGTTGAAAGAAAAGAAGAAAAGAAAAAGAAGAAAGTCGCATGGGGAATTACTGGCAGTGGAGACAGAATAGTTGAAACCGTCGAAATAATGAAGAAGATAAAGAAACAATTCGAGAATGAAGTGGAAATACTAGTATACTTGTCTAAAGCAGGAGACCAGGTTATAAAATATTACAGGCTGACTCAAGCATTAAAAGAAAATTTCAGAAAAATCTTTGTCGAAATTAACCCAAATTCACCCTTTTTAGCTGGACAATTGCAAACAGGAAAATTTGAATTCTTACTCATTGCACCGGCAACTTCCAACACAGTTGCAAAAATTTCCATGGGAATCGCCGACAGTCTACTATCCAATGCAGCAATTATGGGACTAAAAGCTTTCATTCCCCTCTACATAATGCCCTCAGACTATAAAGAAGGAGTAATCCTCACAAGACTGCCTAATGGACGAAACTTGAAATTAAGAATAAGAAAAGACGATGTGGAACACGTAAAAAAACTAGCAAGCATGGAAAGCGTGACAATCCTAGAAAAACCCGAAGAAATTTATCAAATTTTCCAAGAATATTTCAAACCGAAGAAGTAAAGAAAACTAAAAAGGGCTCCTGCAAGGAATAATTAGATATATAGTTTCAATTCCATAATCCTACCTTGAAGGTGAACAAACTGGTTGTTGTAGATTATCGTCCTTGGAAAAAAGTTATTGTCCATGAAATAATTCAACACTCTATAGACGAACTTGTTAAATTTCAGACTCTAGGCATTGAACCTGGTGGAGTCACAGAACCACTATACTGGTGTGATGGCATATTATTCTCTAAAACAGAGCTTCCAGAGACAGCAGAGGTCATCAAAGAAAAATTAGGAAATGTGGTTCATTGGTCTTCTGTGGTGTGGGCTCCAATGCCTAAATTCCAAGAAGTCATTATTGAAAAAGAAACTAACATACGCATTCCCATATTTAACGTTACAACCCACCCGATCTATAAGGCGGTTGCAGAATGGATTAAAGAACATTCTAAAGAAAACTAACCTTCACGCCATAAATTCTAAGCTATACCCCTCAGTTTTTCGACAAGCTCTTCCTTCATCTTGAGGTTTTCCCGAATTTCTTTTCTAGCTTTCCTCCAATCAGAAGAACAACGACCATAACTTGACTATTCACTAATATACTCATGAATAATTCTTTCAATCTCTTCCTTATTTTTATCAGTCACCTCTATTTTTGCTTCCTTCAAAATACTGTTAAACCATCTCCAACATCCCATAATTAACACCAAGCTATTTCTAGTAGCTTTTCATATAAAAACTAGTCTCCCTCAATTAACTTCTGAACTTATTTCTCATAGGTAAAAAGGCGAATAGCCCGACATAAAGTAAAGTTAATTAGTTTCAATTCAAGTAAGTTAACCTTCTAAAGGTTAAAAATTGGAGAAAGCAAATTTCTAACTAACATAAATGGAGATTAATAAATGGCGCAAAAGGCTAAACTTCAAGTGACACTCATTACAGGGAGGACAATAGAGCAAGGGGTTGGAAAAGAACGAGGCAAAACTTCCCCCAAATACATAGAAAGTGTTTCCGTCTGCTATATGGACCCAGAGGACATGAAGAAAATAGGGATAAGCGAGAAAACCAATCTTTTAATTTCAACAAAACACGGTTCTGTCGTCGTCAAAGCCCTAAAATCTTTGAGAGCGCCTCATCCTAACGTAATTTTTATTCCATACGGTCCCTGGGTGAATGTTGTGGTTGACCCTGAAACCCATAGCATCGGTA
>MTLU01000002.1 GCA_002010975.1 Candidatus Bathyarchaeota archaeon JdFR-07
AATACGTTCCTAGCATAGCCTTCGCAGGAGGCATTACTATGGAAGACCATATCTTCAAAGCACTAGCTCTGGGTGCACCCTACGTCAAAGCCGTAGGTATGGCTAGAGCCCCCCTTACCGCTGCAATGGTAAGTAAAAATGTAGGTCAGAGGATCATGGAAGGAAACCTTCCTGTATACTATGCAAGGTATGGAAACACTGTCGAGGCAATCTTTGTCGAAGCAGGTAAGTTAAAGAACAAGCTCGGAGAAAAGTTTAAAGACCTACCTACAGGCGCGATAGGCCTCTACACCTACAATCAGAGATTGGTCCAAGGATTAAAACAGTTAATGTGTGGCGCCAGAAAATTCGCGGTTCAACACATCACTCGAGATGATATCGTCGCCCTAACTCCTGAAGCTGCAAGGGTATCAGGGATTAAATACGTTATGGATGCAGATAAAGAAGAAGTAGAAAAAATCTTAGACTAAGTTAAGGCTTTGGAGGGGTTAGACAAAATCCTACCCCTAGCACTTTAAACTAATCTTCATTTGGATTTCCGAGTTCATGAAAAAACAAGGATTTAAATCTAGGTTTGTATCTAACTCCCTGCGCCATTTTACCTCATCTATTTGAGCGTTTTTCTATGGAATAAACCCTAGAAATGGGCTAAAGATTTTAGTGCTGACGTCAGCCAAACTACGAGGTCTTGTTATTTACACCGCAAAAGATATAGTAATACTTTTACGTATTTGTGTGCTACTACCAAAACGCAATTAAAGCAGCGAGGCATATGGTTGGAGACTTCAATTAGGATACACGAAGCCTTATGGCAACCTCTGCTTTTCTTAGGGGTGGGATTGAGAACATGGGAGAAGTGATAGTTAAACTATCAGAAGTGGATACCATTTATGAAGGTGAACATTTACCAGCCATAAAAGGTATAAACTTGGAAATTCGGCAAGGAGAAATGGTATCAATCGTTGGTCCTAACGGATCGGGAAAGACAACGCTTTTGGAAACTGTGAATGGACTTCTCAAAGTCAGCCGAGGCGAAGTTAGAGTCTTTAATGTAGATATGAGTCGTGATCCGATGAGAGCTAGAAAAAACATAGGCTACGTCCCACAAGATTTCATATCTGACCATTCAGTCCCCTTCCTCGCTCAAGACGTAGTACTAATGGGTAGATATGGAAAACTCGGTTTACTACAGAACCCTAGAAAAGTGGATTTTGAAATCGCTAAAGAAGCCATGAGGCTAGTAGGAGTGGAAGAGTTCGCTCATCGTCCAATAGGAAAACTTTCCGGAGGTGAGCAGCAGAAGGTTATGATCGCGAGGACCATAGCCCAAGAACCCAAGCTTCTGCTCCTCGACGAACCCTTCAGCAACTTAGACATCGACTCTAGGAAAGAAATTTCAGAGAAGATTTGTAGGTTACATGAAGAAAATAACTGGACAACCATAGTGGTCACTCATGACTTGTTCTCAATTCCAAAGCGGTGTAACCGTGTCTTAGTGATGGACAGAGGGAAAATCGTTGCTGAAGAGGATCCAGAAAGTGTGATGTGTAGTGTGAAAAGTTTAACTGGGTTTTATAGGGGGTTAAGGCAATGATACCTCTTCCCCTTCAGATAATCTTGACGGCGATTACGGCTTCCATATTAGCGGGAATAACATGCTCGCTTATAGGCGTCTTTGTTGTCCACATGAAGCTTTCATCCATAGGTTTCTGTATGTCCCACGCTGCCTTTGCTGGTGCAGCTCTGGGACTTCTACTAGCAGTAGACCCTCTCCTTAGCGCCCTGCTTTTTTCAACTCTTGTAGCCTTCATTTTGGGCCCAATATCAGAGAAGGCTAGGCTCTCTCCAGGGGTAATTATAGGGATAATGTTTTCGTTAACCATAGGGTTAGGTTTCATATTCTTGAACTTTGCGCCTGGTGTGGCAGCCACGCAACAGGCGTTGAGCATCCTATGGGGGAGCATTTTTTCAGTAACTTTTGATGACCTCATCCTCTTAGGGCTTCTAACTTTCTTCATAGTTTTTCTCTTAACCCTTTTCTTTAAGGAGTTTCAGGCCTTAATGTTCAGCAGGAAGCTAGCTGAGGCATCAGGAATAAACACGAGCGTCTTCTACTTTCTTATCTTGTTCTTAGCCGGGGTTACTGTGGCCTTCTCCCTTAAATTGGTTGGAGGGCTCCTCGTTTTCGCTTTGATAGTAAATCCAGCGTCTTCGGCGCTCCAATTTATTTATGACCTAAAAAAGGTCTTGGTAGCCTCACCGATCATCGGGGCCATAACGTGTCTTTTGGGTTTTCTACTGTCCTTGCTCCTCGACTTCCCAGTAGGCTCCTCCATAATCATCGTCTCCTCCTTTATCTTCGGTTTATCCGTGGTACTCTCCCCCAAAAGGCGAAGGGGCTGAATCTAAAAGCTATACAACTGAAAGGTTTTAGCGCTTTAAATCCAACTATCGAAAAAGTTAAATAGTAACACCAAACAAACAAATCGTAACACCAAAGAATGGAGTCAAGTTGCCGTGAAGAAAAAGTTAATGTTTATGATTCCATTGTTTGTAGTAACCGTTTTGCTTATCTCGGTTTCAACGGTAAGCTCTAACGGGGATACTAAGCCCACCGTCGTCTGCACCACCACCATACTTAGCTCCTTTGCTGAGCAGGTGGGAGGAGATAACATAACTGTGCACTCAATCGTTCCACCGGGGATCTGCCCCGCCCATTATGATATTACCCCCAGCGACGTGTACGCCGTCAGCACCGCTTCTCTAGTGATTTACTCCGGCTTCGAACCATGGTTAGACGACTTAATTGAAGCCTCAGGTGTGAATGTCACACGCGTTAAGGTTAGCGGACCGTGGCACCCTTATACGGCAGCGTTAGAGTACGTGAAGAAAATAAGGGACGCCTTAAACGCTACTCTTCCAGAGTACTCCAGCTACTTTGAAGAAAACGCTCAGGCAGTATGCGAAGCAATAAATGCTACAGCTCAAGCCATCAAAGAAGAAGCTGATGAACTCAACGTTAGTCAAGTAAAGGTAGTATGCATGCAGTGGCAGAACTCGTTTGTTAGCTGGCTAGGCTTCAACATCACAGCCACCTACGGGCCTCCCGAAAAGCTGACTACAAGCGAAATCCTGAACCTAACAAGCACCGCTGAAAAAGAAGAGGTTGCATTAGTTATCGACAACCTGCCTAGCGGAACCGAGTTCGGAGCTAAGCTGGCGGCTGATGTCGGCGCACAGCACGTAATACTGACCAATTTCCCAGGGGCAGTACCGGACACAGAAAACTATTCAAGAATGATCGAATACAACGCAAGACAACTCTTTGAGGCCGTTGAAAGACATAGACTAATACAGGGAGAAATAAGCGAGTTAACCGTGGCGCTCAACAACACCTCAATGCAAGTTAAGATTCTCACAGCTACAACTATAATTCTCTTGGCAACGACCGCTGTGGAAGCAATAGTCATATACAGACGGAAGAGCAGATAGCACGGTACAAAAACCGTTCAAAGCCACTAGGGACCTAGTTAGGAACTTCGTGTGGAGCAAAAGTGGGAGAAGGCAGAAGGAAAGTTATGGAATCCTTAGACAACTTCTAATGAAAGAACTGTTATGATTAGATGAGAAGTTGCTCTTCATAATTTATTATCTCCTAGTTCCACTATGCCTCTGCCAACAAGAGCTTGATATCGCCTGCCCGCACATTTAAGGCAATAGTTTTTTCCTGAAATCTTAACAATTCTTGTCTCCATAGCAAATTCTCCGCAAGATTCGCATCGAAGACTCTTAAATATTGGTGCTTTCTCCATGGGAGACGCCTTTACTTTATCAATTTTAAATTTGCTTTCAGAAACATTAAACATTTTATAGCCTAGCTTTTCCCATAACTCTGAAAGGATTTTCCTATCTTCCTTGCTTCCTTTTCGCATTACAACAATTTTGCGGGAAAGGTCGAGTGCTTCTTTTGAGAAATATTCCTCTTTCAACATCTGCGAGTCGATATAGACTCTTACGCCTTCCCAAGTGCTTCTCTTCACAAGAGTTAGAGCAATTTTACCAAGATCAAAATATAACAGACAATTGTTGCCTAAAGTGCAGCCAGTTGCAACTTGAACACCATCAGTAAAACAGTTGTTACATTCAACTATAGCAAGTATCTTCTCGCTAACACTCTCGTCAAAACCAAGTCTTTTTACACCAAGCCTATCCATGGCTACAACAGACGCTTTTATCCCAAGAGCTAGGAAAGGACATACATGCCCATGGAAAAATCTCGCTTTGTTCAAAATATCATTCAACAAGGACTCATGGTAATATCGCATTTTCATCTCTCCGTTCATAAATTCACAACATTAGATAAGTATTACGATTTTCTAAAAAAGTGACACAACAATAACGGTTAACGGACATTTTTCTGCTTATCATGTATAAGTTTTATATTTCACATGTTTCGGTGACTTCCTCTCTCGTTTAAGATTAGTCCCATCACAAGTTCATCATGATAATTCCCCTCTGCTCCGAAGTAAGCGTCTTTCATTATTCCTTCAATTTTGAATCCCATTTTTTCATATACGCGTATTGCACGTTTGTTGTCTGCGACCACCCATAGAGTTAGTCTATGCATTTTCTCTTCTCTTGCGAGCTTTAACAGTTGCTTTAGCATGGATGTGCCTAGACCTACGTTATGAAAGTCTTGATGAATATAGATAATCAAGCCACCTGTTCCTTTTCTTCTAGGGTGAGGATTTTTGTATATTTGTGCGTGCCCAACTATTTTATTATCATAGAATGCGACCAGCGATATGTAGTTCTCCAGATTTGCAAACCATCGTTCAAGTTTTTCTCGTGTGTATGGCGGCATTCCCCACTGGACAGCTTCATTTGAAAGGGAAGCATACATCTCTATTAGTTTTTCTTTGTCCTTTGGCCAAAAACGCCGAATTATGACGGTTTTTCCATTCCTTAGCTTTACGCGAACTAATTCCAAACTTTAATGGCCCTCCTAGTTTTTTGTCATTGAAAAGCGGTTTCAGACATTTCTGATAGAAGCCGAGAATATAGTTTTATCATTGGCCTTCATACGAAGTTTAAGAGTCTCCTTTAAAGGTTCAGGCTTCTCTTCCAGTTCCTTTGCAGTATTATAAAGTTCTTTTAATATGTCTAAGCGTGTAGTCAAAGGTTTAACCGCCTTCTCCTCAGCGTCAACAAACTCACTTAATCTAACTTCAAGCTTTCGTACTTCGGTTAACAAACCGCTTTCCAACGAATCACCTAGCACTTTATGGTTAATTAGTAATGGTGTTACTTTTATATATTATCGTAATACTATTAATCTTGCACACTCCGTTTTAGAGAGGGCTGAAATGAACAACGTTTACTTTGCAAAGAAGTTGTTGGAAATATCAGAGATGAAAAATAAGACCAGAAAGTTAAGTATCAAGAAAGTTAAAGAGAAACTGAAAAAGAGAATTAACAAGTTTAGACGTTACAGATTTTATGTTAATGGTCGGGTTTTAGATGTGGGAACAGGAAGCGGAATCGATTTGCTAGCATTATTTTCAATAAGCCCCAAAATCGAAGTAGTGGGAGTAGATATTTCCAAGAAAGCCTTGAAATTTGCAAGGGACATTTTGCCTAAGGATGAAACTCACCTAGTCCAAGCTGATGTCACATCTCTACCCTTTATCAAGGAAACATTCAGCGCCGTCAATGTAAGCTACATGCTGCATCACCATCCGCCCAAGCTTCTTAGGAGGATAATAGGCAATTTGACAGCGATACTCCGCCAAAACGGAATAATGCTCATAAATGAACCCTCCGTGGAGTCAGAAGCCGACGCCCTTCGCGAAGAAATCTACACACTAAAGTATGACCTAAAGAACTACTTGAAAGTCAGAAGGAAAGCATCGTCTACAGATACGCAATCTCATCTTTACAGCCTAGTTTCAATTTTTGATTATGACACAATGTATCCGTCCCTGCTTAAGCAGATACTACTTGAAAATGACCTAAAAATCGAACATTTCGAAATAATAACCGAAAAATTTGACCGCGAAGAAGCGAAAAAATTGATAGCTACAATCAAAATGCAGATTAAAAGGAGCGATATACCAAATTATGAAAAGGTATATCTTCTGGACAAATCTAACGCATTGGATGAAAAACTTAAGCTGATAGATCCAGCTGGAGACCAAAGCATAGTTTTCAAGGTAAAAAAGACAACTCGAACGCTTAAGGAGAGGAAGTAGATGTCCTATCGTGTCAACCTCCAACCATACACTAAGCCTTATGTCGAACCATGATCGAACAGGTGGATTCGCACAAAACAAGGATTTAAGCCGAGGTTTAAACCTATCTCCATGCGTCGAAAAACGTGATACAGATAGTATGTGGACCTAGCTAGTGCATCATCTTTTTAAAGAGATCCAGCAGTTCATGCTTCTGTCTTAGAAAAAGTTGCTTTCACTGGAAGCTTTACTTCTCTTATTTTTGTCATTCTTTTAGTAGCATTGAGCACAACAAAGCCCGTTATACGTCCCTCATCATCCACCCTAACAAAAATGTCATCGCCTACATCTCTGAAAAATCCTTTTGAAGATCTTGTCTGCCCAATTTCGAGAAGATCACCTTCAGGATCGAACCACAGTCTTAAGGTCTTTTCTTCCACACTAAGCCACCTTTCTTCACTCTATCTGTAAAGAACGCCGTAACTATAAAACCTTCCCTATCCAGAATCTTGACGACGACGAGCAGATACTTCTCCGTTACCGGAGTTTCCGTATAAAGCTTGTAAAATAAGAGAACAGAGAAGTCATGTACGCTTTCTCTAACTTCATCAGGGTTCGCAACGGTTTCCTTTATTCTATCCAATTGATTCCGCATTTCAGGATGCTCCAATACGTGACGCCATCTATTTTCATCCAAAGTAACGACTTTCCCAACTTTTGAGATAACCTTAAACACGACCACATGAAAACCTCAATAGGTATAGACAACAAAATTCACCCGTTCAAAACTTAAAACTTGCTACGATAACTACCCTAGCGAAGCTTTACGTGGACTAAGAATATCACGTTAAAACAAATATTCAGCTAGTTTTTAAGATACATGCAAAACAAGAATTTAAACGTAAGTTTGAACCTATTTCCCGGCGCTAAATTTGTACAAATAATTCCTGATTTTTCGATAAGATGTCTAAAAAAATTACTTTTATAGCCTAATTTATATTTAAAACTGGTTAATCACAGAACAGTATGAGCCATACTCGTCTCCTCACACCTTCGTAGTATAATCTTTTATATGTGTTCTAGGATTTTATATGCTGGTGTAAACAGTTGCGTATAGTTAACGCATTCTGGTTAACCTTCATCTTGATAGTTGTATCCTGCTTAGGTCAATGTTTTGTTCACGAGGCAAACTCATTTAGTGGGACTGAACAAGCTGTTTTGTTAATAGTTGCGCATGAAGATTTTTTAGATGAACTTCAACCATTGATAGAGTGGAAGAATCGAGCTGGAATCCCAACAATAGCGGTTAGCTGGCAGAGTTTAAACATAATCTATACAGGTTCAGACGCTCCGGAAAGAGTCAAAAGAGGAATAGCTGATTTTCAACAACGCTATGGAGTACAGTATGTAATGCTTGTTGGAGACAGCCACAATTTTCCGGTTAGATATCAGGTAACTGACCAGGAAATGATGGGAAGTCAGCAGGAGATTGTTGCGGTAGGATCCTATTTATCATGTGATTTGTATTATGCAGACCTTTACGATGAAAGTGGAAACTTTGAAACATGGGACAAAAATGGTAACGGGTACTACGGTGAACTCTGGGGAAGCTACTATGGTCCTGTAATCCCTCCAACTGTACCCCTAAATCAAGATGGAATCGATATGTACCCTGACATTGCCTTGGGGCGAGTGCCCGCATCAGATGAAGAAGAAGTAACCAATTACGTTAATAGGGTTATCCGTTACGAATCTGAAGAATGGGGAGATTGGAAAAGCAACGGCCTCTTCATAGTTACAACAACAGATTTTCCAACCTTTCACCAGTACGCGGAAGACGTAATTTCAAAATACAATGGCACTAACTTTCTTCCCGGCAAACCACCTGCAAACCTTCTACGGATGTACTCTCAAGATGTGGAGCCGGATGATGCAAAAGTGGATTATAGAAATGATCCAGACACGATAAACGACATATTGCGCAACCCAGGCGTAGGTCTCATTAATTTTGGAGGGCACGGAAATACGCTTTCATGGGGTGGTGCTTATGGGTCTGCAAATTTACCTGATTTGTACACGGATAAATATCCGATAGCCTTCAGCTGCGGCTGTGACACAGGTCATTATGCTGCAAAACCTCCACAGCAACCATACGTGGACATAAACGGAAACAACCACAGTGGAACGGAAGAAGGTGAAAGCTTTGACCTTGCCCAATACCCACCTATGCCTGATCCGCTTCAACCATATACTCCACCCTATCCCGGATACCATCACGTTGAGTCGCTTGCCGAGTACTTTATATGCAAAACTGAGAGAGCAGGTACTCCAATAAGTAGTGGGTTCGTTGCGTATATCGCTTGTGTTGTTGCCGCCCAGGAGCCCATAAGTGAACTAGACAAGTATTTTTTGGAAGCATACTTCACTCCAAGTGGAACTGAAAAAAGGGTGGGAGACCTGTGGAATTACGCTATCGAGAGTTATTGTGATGCGTATGAATACGGTGGAGGTGAGCAGATAAAAACCTCTGAAAGCGAAGGTGGAGATTGGTTTGGGGTTGCAAAATATCAAATGCCAATGAAGGTTCACTTGTTCGGTGACCCCTCCCTTCGGGTAGGAGGCTTGACTCACCAGCCTCCTAGGCTATCTAGTCTACATCAATCGCTTGGTCCATTTCCGGAAGGGAGCCCTGTGGACTTTTCCCCTTACTTGTCCTATCAACATCAGGAACCCGATGGTAGTTGGTCAACTAGCACTGAAAATGCGGAATTTAGAATAGACGCTGATGGAGACG
>MTLU01000005.1 GCA_002010975.1 Candidatus Bathyarchaeota archaeon JdFR-07
CTTTTCTACCATCCTTTACAAAAGGCTTGTCTAAGCCCAGTTCCTGCCTCTGTTTCTGTGTCAAGTTTTTATCCAATTTTCTTATGAATTTGTAGGCCCAATTCCTGCTTAGAGGCTTGCCTCTCTTATAGGGGGAAGGGAAAAGCCATGTGTTTTCAGGAGTTTGTCTTAACCATTTAAGGAGAATGGGTGTGAGAGGTTCGTGTAGGCTTATGGGAAATGGTTTGCGTGTTTTGATTAGACGTTCAGTTATCCATTTTCGCTTTGAATCAGGGGTTTTTTCCTCTTCAACCTTCCTGTAGCGTTTTAGTAATGGCATATTTCGGACAATTAAAACACAGTCTCTTTCTCTAACTTCAAAGTTTTCCCTCTTTAGTTGAAGAACTTCGCTTACCCTTCCGCCTGTGAGGAATAGACAGCTTAGGAAAGATTGTTCTCTATCTTCAAAAGCTGTTTTAACCAGTTCGATTAGAGGTTTCCATCCACAGAAGCTTTCGACATAGTCTTTTACGTTAAGCCTGTAATACTTGTTGTAACTCCAATAACCGGTTTTCATTTATCCAACCGCCTTTAACTCATACTAATCTTTCTCCTTCTATTTCGCAGCTTCCTAAAATCAAAAACAGAAAAATTAGGGAGAACCCTAACATGGCTAAAACATAACAGCCATGCTCAAGAAGTTTCCAGCTTACCACCACAAAAACGAGACAGCACACAACCAACACAGGATCAAGATCAATCTTTAACATTTCCTTCCCCTCTTTCTGTAGGGTTCATAGAATCGTGTGGGCGTTTCACAAGAGAAAAATGGGGGTTTGCGGGAGAAGTCTCCAGTTTTTTGTTTAAGTGGGAATTTACAGTCTAAAGAAGACAAAGTCAACTTATATTTTTCCATTTTGTAATAGGTTTAGTAGAAGTAGCATGTCAAAAATAGAGAAATTTTATGATGCTAAAGTCGTGTATGAGTGGGAAAGATTAGAGCGACATAGAACCGAATTTGCTGTTACCATGCAAGCCCTTCGAGATTATCTGCCAAGACCTTCAGCTAAAATTTTAGATATTGGCGGAGGCCCAGGCAGATATGCTATAGCTCTTGCTAAACAGGGATACAATGTAACTCTTCTTGATATTTCTAAACGTTGTTTGGAATTTGCGAGAAATAAAGCTAAAGAAACTAAGGTCAGACTATCAGAATTTATTCATGGAAACGCCACCAATTTAAAAATGTTTTCAGCAGAAAGCTATGACGCTGTGCTTTTAATGGGTCCCATGTATCACCTACTTTCTTTAAGTGAACGAGAAAAAGCTTTACAAGAAGCTAGAAGGGTCCTTAAAAAGGAGGGTCTCATCTTCGCCTCTTTCATCATGCGCTATGCAGTAATTCGATGGGCAGCCAAGAATGAACCCTCATGGATACTAGAACATCAACAACGCCTTAGAAAGCTGCTTGTCACCGGGATACTTGAAGCGCATAAGGAAAACACCTTTACAGACGCCTATTTTGCTGATCCTTTAGAGATCAAACCATTAATGGAGAGCAACGGGTTTAAAACTATGGATCTAATCGCTTGCGAAGGGGTCATCAGCATGATAGAAGATAAGGTAAATGAGCTAAAGGGTGATTTATGGGATGCTTGGGTGGAACTCAACTATAAACTTGGTAAAGATCCAACAGTGCACGGTGCAGCAGAACATCTTCTATATGTAGGAAGGAAAATGTAAGATTGTTCATAGAAACTATTGCTAAATTTTTGAGGGGAAAAGTTTGAGACAAGAAAGCCTTAGGTATTAAACAAAGATTGCCTTCCAGAAATAACGGATCTTTTATGGGAACATTAAGTTCAATCTTTCCTCTTTTCTTTTGGCGTGAACTTATTCAATTTATCAGCCCTATACATATGTACGGATGCTCTATAGGCATAAACTATTGCTGTGAGGGCGGAGTGAAGTAAAATTCCGAGGAGAGAATACAATGGTACATTAAAAATGGCTCCGATGAGAATGTATATGTTGTAAATGTTTCTTCTCCCAGCAACTCTCCTGAAAGCTCGTTCAAACCGTTCGTAAATGTCTAAACTAACTTTCATGGTTCGGCTGAACTGGTCATAGCAGAACCTGTAAAAGGCTATAAACATAAGCGAGAACAAGCAAAGCTCCAGTGGCAAGAGACCTTCTGTTCTGCTTAAAAACAAAGCCAATGCAATAAGCCAGGAAAACTCGAATAACAGGTCAAAGGCGTGCTCCATGCGGCCTAGTTTTGTTTCTTGTCCTTTTATCCTAGCCAGTTTTCCATCCAACCCATCCATGATACCTACTATGAAGGTCAAGATGGACCCCACTAAAAGATGACCCGAAAAAAAGAGATAGGTTACTATCCATGCAAGTACATTTGTTGCTATAGTTAGTTGGTGTGGGGTAACTCTCAAATCGGATATGTGGTAGACAATTGTATTTTCTATTGGTCGGTTAAAGAAATGGGCAACGAAATCCGATGCACCCCGCTTCTTCTGGGTGTTCTTAACAAGTAGCCTTTTGCCACGTTCAAGATCTCTTTTTGTATCGATATCTGCCCAGAAGCATCCGCTTATGTCCACCACACGTGCATCACCATTCAAAGCAGCAATCCTAACCGCATCTGCTAGTTCGACCGCCCCTCGCCGAGCAGCCTCCTCAGCATACTTGAACATTTTAGGGGAACAGAGAAAGAGTCCAGTATCGACACAGTTTGACGGGTTAATTGATTTACCAATCTCGACTATTTTACCGTCTTGTTCAAGCACCTTAGTGTCATCAGAAGCATAACCTTTTCTATCCACAGCTAGAATGAGGGCACTATCTAACTCGCAGTCAATGAGGGTTCTTAATATATCAACATCAAAGATGTGATCACACATACAGAGTATGAAGTTTGATTGGAAAATCTCTTTGGCAGCTAGAAAAGAGTATAGATTTCCCTTCTCCCAGTTTGAAGCCTCTACAAAACGAATCTTAAGCCCAACATAATTTTCTCCAATTTCTTTACGAATTAAATCTGCCTTATATCCAACTACTACCCAGACATCTTGAATTCCAACCGCCTTAAGGTTTCGTAAAACCCTTTCGAGTAAGGAAAGGCCCGCTATACGAAGAAGTGGTTTAGGTTTATGCCTAGTTAACTCTTCAAATCTGTTTCCCTGACCAGCCGCCAAAACTAGTGCATGCAAGGATTATCATCTCCCTTGCATGAATTGCATAAACTCAAAAGCTTGAAATAATAACCCTTCCAAAAGTTCATGTGCATTAGCATAGAGAACATGAAATTCTCATCATCCTTATAACAATTGACGACCTTAGCGAATGTTGAAGCATAATTTTCACTTTCTACTATTGCAAACTTCATCTTTAATGTACTCCTTTCTTATCTAATTCCACCCTGTAGGTTTAGCAATTGAACGATGTCCCTACACATATAAAATTTTTGGCGAATCTCCTGAAAATAAAGTTATCACTGGAAAAATAAAAATTTGGAGAAAATAAATGTTAGATTCCTGTCAATAACTTCTAACTAGTATCTTCTTCTCGAATTTCTTCTTTTCATCCAGCACTCTCGGCAGTAAACTGGTCTGTTTGGGTCTGGAACGAAAGGAACTTCGCATTCCTGTCCACATTCAGAGCAGACTGCTTTGTGCATCTCTCTATTGGCCATTTGCTCTCTCAACTCCTTAAACTATATTGTGCAAAAATAGCTTTTGCACGACCCTCATTTAGCACTAGAAGTTGCTTATAAGAGTTTGCTTCGAAAACAAGCCTTTCAGCAAAAGTTTTGAAATATAGAAGAAACTATATAGTCGAAGTTCTCATGTAGTTTTAAGTGTAGAAAGCGGGATGGAAATGAAGATTTTGCTCGACGAAATGTATGCAGGCTTGAAAGAGTACTTTGAAATTTTAGGATGGAAAACTCTTACAGTTCAAGATGTTAATTTAAAGGGAGCAAAAGACAAAGAAATAGTTGAATACGCTAAAAATAATGATCTATTGCTTATTACACAAGACCAGAAACCAGCAGAATTAGCTGAGCTTACAGGAGTAAAATACGTTTTGATTTCGAACGCTTTGATTGCAAAAATAGCAGATGCAAAAATAAGGGAGAAATATCCCGACCTAAAACCAAAATCGAACCTATGAAAATTCTTTAAGCTAAGGTTTTTTGCCTTTTACCAGAGACAAAATTAGAAACTCTAACACCTATAAGTCGTATTTTTCTATCCGGTCTAAGGTATACTTTCAAAAGCTCTTTAGCTGTTTTCTTTAAATCTTCCAATCTATTTGTCATAAAAGAAAGGGTTTTACTATGAGTGTGTGTTTCAAAATTTTCGTAACGTATCTTGACGGTAACCGTTTTAAAGTAAATATTTTCCTCTAAAACATCACTATGTACTTCCTTTGCAAGTTTCTTTAGAGTCCCAAGCACTAATTCAAAGTTGCTTGTATCTTCTTCGAAGGTTTTTTCTCGACTTATCGATTTTATTTTGTTTCTCTCTTCTACTTCGCTTCTATCAATTCCATGCGCCATTAAATAAAGCTGAGTTCCCATAATTCCGAAAGTTTCAGTTAATACTGCAGGGTCAAAACGGGCCAAATCACCTATGGTTTTTATTTTCATCGCCTTCAATTTCTGCTCAGTTTTCCTCCCAACCCAGAGAAGCTTACGCACAGGAAGAGAGGAAAGAAATTTTTCAACATCCTCTGTCTTAACGATTGTTAAACCATCTGGCTTCTGAAAATCGCTAGCTATTTTTGCAACAAGTTTGTTGGGAGCGACTCCTATGGAGCAGGTAAGTCCTTCCTTCTCGTAAATCTCCTTTTTTATCTGTCGCGCAAGTCTTTCAGCTTCTGCATAGTCTTTAACTTTAGAGGAAACATCCAAAAAAGCCTCGTCAATCCCCCACTGCTGAAATTTGTCTGCGAAAGTTCTCAAAATGTCCATAATCCTATTGGAAACCTTGGTGTAGAGTTCATAATTGACAGGGAGGTAGACAGCTTCTGGACAAAGCTTCCAAGCCTTGGATATAGGCATGCCAGATCTGACACCAAATTTTCTAGCAGAATAATTACATGTGCTAACAACCCCTCTGCCTTTTCCATCTTTTGGATCAGCGCCCACAATCACTGGTTTACCCCTGAATTCAGGATGTTCCCTTTCTTCTATGGCAGTAAAGAAATGATCCATGTCCACGTGAAAAATTATTCGCTTCTTCTCTTTCATGACTTTACTTTCCGAAATTTGTCAAGTTTAAAATGGGATATCTGTCCAATTTGAATTTATCGCAAAATTGTTCAATTGAACTGTGCTTAGCTAAAATAATTATTTTTTATTCACAACATTTTAATGCCATCTTAAATGAAAAGGATCCTTGGTTGGTTAGATATATGGCAAAGGAAATTTCTACAGAAACAGCTCAACAAATAGCTGTGGAGTATCTTAAGAAGAGAAAGAACACCGAGACGATAGAGATTTCCGTAGTGGAACAGAAGGATAAAGTTTGGATTATAAGGGGCACATGTCCCATAGACTTAGAAGGACATCCTTGGGCTGAAAAATTCGAGTTAATTATAGACAAGAAAGGAAAAATTAGGTCCACCGATTTCGCCCTTCTATAGAAGCCTCTTCCTTAGTCTTTTTCTCCAAAAACATATATTTTCAAAATGAAATGTAAAAATGATAGGAGATGCTTCTCGACCTTGTTCAAAAAGATTCTAGTTCCCTTAGACGGTTCTGAACATTCCTTTAAAGCATTAAACATCGCAGTTCAGATAGCTAAAAAATTCAAAGGAAAAATAACCCTAATACATGTTTATTCTGTATCTGCATTTCCTTTGCTAATGCCAGAGCCAACAACACTAACGCCTCCAGGAATCCCACTAGTAACACAAACAGAAGTTTCCAAGATAACGGAAGCAGCTCGCAAAAAAGGCGGGGACATCCTAGCAAATGGAGAGAAAAAGGCTAAAGCTGAAGGAGTACCCGTGGAAAAGGTATTGTTAGAAGGCCATGTTGTCAACGAGATTGTTAGAACCGCAAAAGAAGGCCACTATGATTTAATCGTTATTGGAGCTCGCGGCATAAGTAAAATGAGAGAACTATTATTGGGAAGCGTCACAGACGGTGTTATCCACCACGTTTCCTGTCCTGTTTTGGTGGTCAAACAGCCTCAGCAATAAAGAGATTATGCTTGTTAGCCACAATTCTGGCTTTTAACCTAGTGCCTATTGGAATGTCTTCTGCGTTAACAAGAGTTACAGTTCTACTTTTTGTTAAAGTTGCTGCTAATTTTTCCCTTTTCAGCCAGCCAGGTCCAACAACTTTGACTTTAACCGTTTCAAACTTTCTGTAAGGAATGGGAAGCATCACACGTTTATGGATTCCAAAGTCCTTTGGGCTAAGCACAAGCTTAATTTTGAACCTTTCTTCCCAAAATCTCAACTGTTCATAAAATTTTTTCCAAGAAAACCGTCTAGCTTCCTTGACTTTTCTTCCGTGCTTATGAGTTTCATATTTTTGAATGCCTAAAGGTGGAAACTTTTTCTTCTGAGGCAAACTTTTCGCCAACTCTATTATTTTAGGAATTTCCGTATCATTTACGCCAGGAACCCAAACTGGAGCTATAAGCAAGTTTATCTTAGTGTTTAATGCAATGTGATGAGCTATTTCAACAATTTTTTGAATGTCAAACCATTCTGTGTCAGCCATTTCCTTAGATAATTTAGGGTCTAAAGCATCGATTGAGAGGTTTATACGGGTTAATCCAGCTTCAGAAAGCTCGTCTACGATTTTTTCGGTTAGAATTGAGCCATGTGTCTGCATCGAAATTGTTTCTACTCCTTCAATTTCTTTTAGACCAGATATGAGTTCAGCAAGTTTTGGATAAGTTATTGGGTCTCCCACGGTGTCTATGTGTGCTTCAAGGTGTTTTCTTCCTTTAAAAGCGGCGATGTTGTCAAATTCTTTGAGAAGATATTCAAAGGGCACTGTGTATTCTGTTTGGCGAATTTTAGATTTGGGGCCTGCGTTTGTAGAGCAGAAAATACAGGATAACGGACATGTGGATACTGGTCTTACTTGAAGGAGATTTGTTCCCCTATCAATTAACCCAAAGGCTATGCAACCTATTAATGGAACGGATTCTGTTATCTCGAAGAGTTCTTTTTTCACTTAGTAAGACACCATTAAAACTAGATATGTATAGGGCTTATAGAAAGCTATTTCTTTAGAAAATACTTAATATTCGAAACTTAAGGGCGATAAGGTTTGGTGGAAAGAAAGGATATTCTTCAGGAGCCTGTAAAACACATTAAAATAAACGGAGAACTCACTGTGGATCAGCTGATTCGACAATTTAGTAATTCGGGTTCCTTTGGAGCGGGTAGACTTTCTGCTGCTTGCAATATTTATGAGCGAATGCTGAGGGATGAAGAATGTACTGTGTTTTTGGCTTTGGCTGGAGCAGTTGTCCCCGCGGGAATGCGTTCACTTATTGCGGATTTAATTCGTGAAAGACTTATAGATGTTGTTGTAAGTACAGGAGCCAATATAGTTCATGATGCAATAGAAGCTGTCGGAGGGCATCATTATAAGGGACACTGGAAGGTAGATGATTATCTGCTCTATAAATACCATATATATCGCATCTATGACATTTTCGTGCCAGAAGAAGATTTCATAAAAATGGACCACAAGCTTGTAAAGATATATGACTCAATTGCAGCTGAAAACGAGGGAAAAAGCCTTTCTTCAAAAGATTTTACATGGGAACTAGGCAAAAGGCTTAACGATCCAGAATCTATCTTAAGAGTTGCTTACGAAACAAAAACACCAATTTTTCTGCCAGCAGTCCGCGATTCAGAGTTTGGATATGCTTATCTGCTTCATGCCTCGAGGAAAAACGTTAACAAATTGTTGAAAGTAGACGCGTTTAAAGACGTGTTAGAAATAACTGAAATTTGTAAACGGTCTCCCAAAATTGGTATGATTGTTATTGGCGGTGGAGTGCCAAGAAACACTGTTCAATCTGCTGCGCTTGCCTCTAAAAAAGGCTTAGATTATGCGGTAGTAATAACTATGGATCGGGCAGAAACTGGAGGCTTGTCTGGTTCCACATTAGCGGAAACTGTTAGCTGGGGAAAAGTAAAGGAGAAAGCAGATAAAATAATGGTTATTGGAGACGCCATGATTATTTTTCCCTTGATAGTAGCTTCTGTTATAGAAAGGCTAGGCGAAAAATTCGAAAGAACACCTTACATACAGCGAGAAAATCTTTTGGGTACATAGAGAGGGAAATAGATGGAAAAGGAAGGCTTTAGCCAAGAAAAGTTTTGCGGAAACTGCGACAACCATAACACCTACAATTATCCAGATCAAGTTTTTTGCACCCTACGTCTTTTACAAAACAAGAACCCTATAGTCGAAACCTTATGGCACTGCGCAGAATGGATTCCAAGTACTCAAGGATGTTATTGCGTTCAAGAGGCAAAGAAAAATAAAACCAAAAAATAGCTTTCGTATATTGGTAACAAGCGCTAAAGTTATTACTCAGCATCTTTTTCTAAAGTTTAATGTTATAGCCCGGTGGTGTAGTGGTCAAGCATGGAGGCCTCTGGAGCCTCTGACGAGAGTTCGAATCTCTCCCGGGCTACCATTATACCGTGGACAGGTCGAGATTTAAATTATCGGGATTTGCCTAAAAGCACAAGATCTAAAAAATGCTATAGTGAATGGAGTGGGATTTAAACCCAAATAAACCTAACAAATTATCGAGTTTTTATCATTAAAAGCATTATTTTTTCTTCAATTTCCAATAAACGTTACGACCGCGTCGCTCTCGAGTCAATCCAATTTCGTTTTCAAGTTGTCTAGCCCAAGTATAACATAGACGAGTTTGTTCGATTTCACCTTTCTTCTTAAGTTGCTCCCAAGTTAGTCCGTCCTTTTCTCCTTGCAATGCTTTTT
>MTLU01000038.1 GCA_002010975.1 Candidatus Bathyarchaeota archaeon JdFR-07
TAACATTTCCTTGACTTTGCCATCAACTTTTGGAAAAAGCTTCTTTTTGAGATAATATTGTGCGCCTGCAATGCTAGTCAAAGGATTGCGAAGGTCGTGTCCCACCATGCCTGCCAATTCGCCTATAACTGCTAATCTTTGAGCTTTAAGCAACTTTTCTTGGGATTTCCTTAATTCAAGAGTTCTTTCGTCCACCATTTGTTCCAACTGCTGTGCATATTCTTCCAGCTTTTCTCTGGCTTCTCTCAAATTCTCGATAAGCTGAGCATTGTCAATAGTTATAGCAGCTTGATGTAGAAAGAGTTCTAAAGGAATCAGTGATTCCTTCGTAGGTTTTCTTCCGTCTATAGGGTCGTCCATACTTAGAATTCCAACAATTTTTCCTTCTGGAGTTCGTAGCGGAGCATAAAGCATGTCTTGTGGGTGCCAGTCAACCATCTCTTCTGGAGAAAGCTTACTTGGAACACCAGCGTATGTAGTAGCCTTCTCTAAAGTAGATTCAGGAGGTAGACCATGAATATTCTCCCTTATCCAAGGATCACTCCATGGAAGATAGTAGAACTCACCAATTTTGAATCGATCGAATTTTGGTCCTAACCTTTCCCGCCAGACATGACCAGGTGCTTTTCTTTCAATCAAAAGCCTGAATTCCTCTCTTGTTAGACCTACTGTTACAATGTCTGTTCCTTCTAGATTTTCGTCTCGTAAGGAAATGACAACTCTTCGCCATCCGAAGTTTTGAATGGCCTTAGCAATTACCTTTAACCTTTTATGCATATCCTTGACTCGCATAATCCTTGTTGAGCTTTTCATAAGGTTCGCTATTTTTTTAGATAGCTCACTTAGTCTTTCTCGTCTTTTTAGATTGGTAATAGCGGTAGCCGCATGCGAAGCTAATGTTTCTAAAAGTTCTTTGTCATTTTGGCCAAATGCAGCGATCCTTTTACTTTCAACGTTCAATACGCCTAAAACTTTTTTTCCAGCTTTTATTGGAACTGCAAGCTCAGAAAGCATTCCTTTTACGCCGGCTTTTATATAGAAGGCGTCTTTTCTAACATCTGGAACTAGAACAGATTTTCCAGTTTTTACTGCCTTTACTGTTATTCCTTTTTTTCCTTCTAGTGGCAAACTGACTTTAAGTTTTTTCGAATATTTGCGTTGGGCGACAAGCCTAAGCATTTTTCCTTGAATCATAAAAATAGAGGCATATTCAAATCCTAGAATTTTTTCCATGGCGTCCAAAGTTATTTCATAAATTTCCGGTAGCTTCTCTGCTTTGTTCAAGTTTTGAGCATATTCATTTAACGCTGAAAGTGTCTGTTGTTTTTTTAGGTTTGTTATGGCAATTGCAGCGTGGGACGCTAGTATCTCTAACAGTTTTTTGTCGTTTTCATCGAATGCGTTGAGCCTTTTGCTTTCTACATTTAAAACACCAATAACCTTGTCTCCAATTTTCATTGGAACTGCAAGTTCAGACCGAATATTTTCTGCACTTTCAATGTAATTTTCCTCTTTTCTTACATCTGGAATTAAAATGGACTTGCCCAGTTTTGCTACTTTTACGGTTACTCCTCTTCTGCCATTTAATTGCAAATCAAGTGTAGAAACATTTGAGTATCCTTTATGACCTTTTAAACGAAGCATGCCACCTTCAATTATAAATATGTCGGAAAATTCGAATCCTAATATTTTCTCCATTGCTTCTAATGTAAGCTTGTAAATTTCTTTCATACTTTTGGCCATGCTTAGGTTTTGCCCATATCTATTTAACGTTGAAAGTCTTTCTTCAAAGCGCCTTCTTTCCGTTATGTCGAGTATCTGAGCTACAGTCAACATTTTCCCTTGTCTATTTGGCACGGCCATAGATCTAATCTCAACAATTCTTTTTTCTCCGTCCTTTCGAACAATTTTAAACTCGTATCTTGAGGGTACTTTTTCTCCTCTTTGTCTGCGTAAATATCTATTTACAACCAAGGGTATGCTTTCTTCGTCTAGAAACTTCCTGAAATCTTGTCCTATTATCTCGTCTTTACGATATCCTAAAATGTTGGAAAGTTCATCATTCACATATATAAATTTGAATTTGTCGTTAACGATGAGAAGACCACCATGCGAATTATCTACTACACAACGGTAAAGTTTTTCACTCTCTTTTAATGCCTCTTCTACACGTTTACGTTCAGTAATATCACTAACAGTTCCGAATTTTCCAACAATTTTTCCATTCTCTATGAGAGGAGAAACTGTAAATTCCCCTACCATAAATTTCCCAGATTTAGTTAATATCCGCAATTCGAAAGGATGAACAGCTTCTCCTTGTAGAGCTTTTTGAGATGCTTTCATAGCTAAAGGCAAATCATCTGGATGAATTAGGGGCATGAAAGCTTTGCCAACCCATTCTTCACGTTTCCAACCTGTCATTCTTTCAAAAGCAAGATTTAACGATGTAATTTCTTTATCCTTAGAAAGTGTGTAAACAATTATAGGTAATTCATCAATAAGATTACGATGACGCTTTTCACTTTCTTTCAAGGCCTGTCCTAGATTTTTTTGTTCCGTAATATCTATGGCTACTCCAAATCTAACATACCTATTCCTCGCTATTTTGATGGTCTTACATATACACTTATACCAACGTTTACTCTTCTGATTTTGCAACTCTTTTGTAAAAGTTTTCTCACAGAAAGGGCAAGGAATGTTCCTATTATAGAACACCTTGTAACATTTTTCTCCCACCGTCTTTCTGCCAAACACCTCCCTTGCTTTTGAATTTACATAGAGGACCTCTCTTTTCTTAGCATCTACAGCATAAACTATTTCGTCTATATCATCAAAAAGAACATTGAACATTTCTAATGCATACTTGATTTTACTGTAGCTTTGCGTCAAGCTTGGATCCATCCTTCATATTTCTAGAAATATTTTTGTTGAAATTATTTTGTGGCAATTCTTGACCTCGAGCATTAAATTTGGTTTATGAATGAACTTTACAACGCTTTGATAAATTACTTGTGAACCTTGAATCTATATTCCAAAAAGCAATTTTCTAGTTTTCATCAGTCTTGGTTTTTGACAATCCAAAACTTTTTCTGGCAGCGTCTACATACTCAAGAAATGCAAATTCTTTCCCCTCTTCCCATTCCAAAGGCTTTCCTATTTTTCTGTATAGATTCTTCATAATTAGAATCTCTATAAAATGTGCCCCTACACCAAAAATTTTTTCTAATCCTATTTTAAAGTCCTTTAGACGGTTTGGGATTTCATTTTTCTGGAGTTCAAACTTCTCTTCAAGATGAAAATATATAGAGTGTTTAACTGATTCTCCAAGAGAAATCAAAGCATCATCTAAAGCTTCGAGCAATACTTCGTTAAAGTCTCTACCTTTCTCTCTCAAATAACTGTTTCTCCTCAGCGAGATCTTGTTTGAAGCACTCCAACATTATTGTTTATAGTTTTTGTTTTTTACTATTTATAAATTTTAAAAGATAACGAGTTGTCGAAATGATTGTACCACTGGTTAAAAAAGAAGAGTAATTTGTTTCAGCGTTTCTTTATTGAATTTATAAACTCGTCTATGGGTATGGCTGCCATACTTAAAATCTTGACAGTTCCCCTTGACCCTAACTCCATGGATACTTTAGCAATAGTTTCGTTGTCTGGCGCTTCTACCACATTAACAAAATCATATGGTCCTAAAACGGCATACTGACTAATAACCCGGACACCAAAAGTTTCGAGCTCTTTATTAACTTCCTTGATTCTTTCAGGTCTCTCTTTAACAGTCTTTCGTCCCTCATCAGTCAAATTGGATAATAAAATATAATACGGCATACACTCAACTCCGACATTATTTCAGTTTTACCATATTTAAGTTATTCTATTCCCCATTTTTTGGTAATCTTTACTAGTAGGAAAATTACAAATGTAACTATCAGAAATGTAATCAGTGACCCAATGAAGTGTCCGATTCTAAAAGGTCCAATTGATGGTTTCCCAAGCTACACCTAGTAAAGCTAGTTCTACTATAGGTATTATCAAGTCGTTTACAAGGGCCTGAACTAGTGTTCCCGGGTAAAGACCAGAATAAACGCAACCGCCATCCCCATAACTTTATACTTAGATATGAACTCTATAAATTCACCCTAGAGACCTTCGGGACGAGGAGAAGGCGGAACAGGTTTAGGTTCTAAGAGTTTCCTGATCTGCTTTAATTCTTTTAATATTTCATCATCTTTAACCAATACATTGACCACAGAGATATACTTACATCAAATAATTTTATTTAAACTTGGATAATGGAAGAGCAAGAATTTCTATTCTGATTAATCCTTATACTCTTATCAAGATTCATGTGGACCGGGCGGGATTTGAACCCGCGACCTCCGCCTTGCGAAGGCGGCGTTCATGCCAAACTGAACCACCGGCCCATGAACCTTTTTCTTAAGAAAGTTTAGACCTTATACCGTTTTATCATCTTCTTTATTTTTCTTGCTCGTTTTTCTATGTGTTTAGCTATTGCTGAGAAGGTGAAAGGGCGATAATGTGATTTCTCCATTAAATCGACAAGGAAAAATTGGGTTCTCTCCACCTCTAGAAAATCTAACTTTCTAAGCCATCTTAAATATTCTTGGAAGGAAGAAAGATTTGGATGTAAACTGATGTCAACTCCATCGAAACTGGCCCCAATACCTCTTTCCATCATTATAAATTCAAAATCTTTTTCTTTCTCGTCTTTCAATAGAACTTCTCTTGCCTTTTCAATCTCTTCCTTTTCCAAGGGTTTAGAAAGTGCCAGAGTTATTCCTAAAATCTCGTATCCAAGCTTGCTAAAGTCGGGTATCACGGTATATTCTCTTATTACACCTTCTTTCTCCAGTCTATTTCGCATTCTTGTAACCGTAGGTTGAGAAATTTTTAACGCTTTGGCTAGGTCCCTATCACTTCTGTGGCTGTTTTTCATTAGTTCTGCAACAAGTCTAAGCTCAATTGGTTTCAATTCTCTATTTTTAGACAATGATATTTATCCTCTTTCTATTTGATATTTAATTTTACAATGTTGTTCTCTCTTCTTTAAGTTTCTCTTAGAAAATAACACTCTAGGTAAGTGAGAAACAAGCCGCCTTTTTTCTTTTAGTCGTTGAAATTATTGTTTTCTAGTGGTGCGAGCCTGTGTAGAAGAATCTTCTATAAGAGTTTTCTATTTAGAGTTTTCAGGAGATGGCGATATAAACCCTTTTGTCATTTAGCTTGTATTCGTGCCATTCTGCTTCAACTTCTTTTCGTTTATCCAGTAAAAGTATTTTTTTTGCTCTAACTAGTTCTTCCATTTCCTTCAGATGCGGCCTCACCAGTCTTGTGCTTTCTTCTTGAAGCTCTGCAATGTAGATGGTTTCTAGAATATCTGTTGGCATATAGCCTAATTCTTTCCTTAAGGATTGAACTCTGCGAGCTAAGTCACGCATTAAACCTTGTCCTATCAAGTTTTTGTCTCTGTGCACATTTAAGAAAACCTTTATGTTCTCTTCAGAAGCTGATACCCATTCTTTCGAAGAGACATAGCTGGGTTCATTAACAACATATTCAACGGTTTTAACATTTGCAAGTTCGAGAAGTACGTCTTCAATATTTTTTAGGTTTCTACAAACTTTTTCACTAGAGACTATCATCATTTTATTTAGAGGCCATCTCCTCTTCAGTTTAGCGGATTGTCTAACAGAATAAACTAAGGAGACACATTTGAAGAGGGTTTGAAAATCTTTTTCTAGGTTTTTATTTCGTTTTTCTTCTTCTGGTCTTGGCCAGCTTTCAAAGTTTACGGATTCAAAGAGTGTGGAATCAAGTTTTCTGTAGATTTTTTGGTATAAGGCTTCGCTTAGATAGGGAGTAATCGGGTTGAAGAGTATCGTAACCGTTTTTAAAACGTGCCATAAGTTTGCATAAATTGCTAGTCTCCTGTTAAGGGTTAGAGGACTGTCTGACCATAATTCTTTCCTGATCATTGGAACGTAAAGTCTACTTATAGTTTCTATTACAAAATCTTCTAAGACTCCTAAGGCAAAGTTGAATTCGCAAGTTTCCAGTTTATGCGTATACTCTTTTATGGCTTTCTGAAGTTTTGAAAGCAGCCAAAGATCAGGGTTTTTAAGTAGTTTTTCTTTTTCTGCCCATTCTAACGTGTGTTTTTTGGGGTCAAAGTTGTCATACTCAGCATTTTCCAAAAGGAATCTATTCAGGTGGTAAAGGGTTGATAGTACTTGGTATGGACGGCGGTTTAGTTCTTGAAGATCGAAGTTCATGAAATCTATAGGAGAGCATTTACGCAGCATGTAGAATCTACATATATCTGCTGAACGTTTTTCCAGAAGCTTGTTTACTTCTATTACATTACCCAGGCTTTTGCTCATTTTTCTGCCTTTAGCGTCTTGAGTTAAACCTTGAAAGAGGAAGGCTCGGTATGGAGCTTCGGCTTTTCCTGTAAGTATAACGTGTTCTAGAAGAAGCGAGTTAGCCCACCCGCGAGTTTGATCTATTCCTTCTGTTAGAAAGTCGAAGGGAACATATTTTTTGAACTCTTGATCTGTAAACCTTGCGTAAGGTGAGGCCCCACTATTGTGCCAAGTGTCTAAAACATAGGGAACCCTATGCGTTTTGCCTCCACATTTTTCACATTTTATGATTATACGATCAATCCACGGCTTGTGAAGTTCAAAACTTCTTTGAGGCTTTTCTATAGCTTTTTCAATCAGTTCTTTCTTGCTTGATACCAGAATCTTTGCTCCACATTTTTCACATACCCATATAGGCAATGGAGTGCCCCATAGGCGTTCTCGGGATATGCACCATGGTTTACCCTCTTTTAGAAAGGCAAGAAAGCGATTTTTTGGGCTTTCAAAGAAATATTCCACTTTTTCCGCTGCTTCTACAATTTTGTCATTTATTTTATCTGTTCTTAGAAAGTATTCTCTTCTTGCAAGCCAGACAAGCTTATGGTGAGAGCGCCAACAGGTAGGATAATCATGTTTTATCATTTTTACCGAAACAAGCAGTTTTCTTTTGCGCAATTCTTCTATAACTCTTTCGTCAGCATCCCTAGCAAATATGTCGCTGAAAGCTCCAGCCTCTTTTGTGAATTTGACCTCATCGTTGAAAGGCGCAAATATAGGTACACCTCTTTTTTGAGCTGCGAAAAAGTCTTCTTCACCGTTTCCAGGTGACAAATGGACAACGCCTGTAGCTGTATCTATGTCTACAAAATCTTCGCATACTACTCTGTGAACGAGAGCGTGCTTGTCCAATTCTGCCTGTTTTGGAACTAGATCCTTGAAAGGATATTCGTATTTTGTTCCTTCGAGACTCTTTCCTGACATAGTTTCTTTTATTTCATATTTTTCTATGCCTATTTCTTGTAGAACTGGTTGCACGCGTTGTTTTACCATTATCCAAGTTTCATTGTTGACTTTTACTTTGGCGTATTCTGCTTCTGGATGAACAGCTAGCATCATGTCCGTTATAAGCGTAAAGGGCATAGTGGTCCAAACTAGGAAATATTCGTTTCGGGTATTGGCTATTGGAAATTTGAAGTATAGCGAAGGATCCTCAACTTCTCTGTAGGAATCCTCGTAGCCAACTTCAGCACTACTCAGACTTGTTTGACAGCCCGGACAATAAGCAACTACGTAGTAACCTTCTTCTAAGAGTCCTTGTTCCCAAGCACGTTTAAGATATCGCCATTCCTTTTCTATGTATTCATCCAAGTATGTCCAGTAAGCCTTCTCTTGATCAATGAAGACTCCAAGTTTTTTGTCAGCTTCTACCCACTCTCTATAGTATTTCATAATTGTCTTTTTGCATTCTTCTATGAAACGTTCCTCTCCAACTCTTTCAAGAAGTTCCCGCTTGTTTTTAACACCAAGAAGCTTTTCCACTTCCAACTCTACTGGCAAGCCTTGGCAGTCCCATCCAGCCCAGAAAGGCATAAGGTAGCCTTGCATAGTTTTCCATCGGAATCGCAAATCCTTCATAACTCGGCCTCTGGCATGACCCACATGGGGTATTCCGTTCAGTGTTGGAGGCCCTTCAACCCACCCTGCCACACCAATATTGTTCTCTTCTCTGTACTTGGCAAGTTTTTTCTGTGTTTGATTTTTTTCCCAGAAACCACGGATTTCTTTTTCCAGTTCAAGCGGGCGATATTCTGGCGTGAGGTTTTGGCTAAAATTAGCTTTGAATTTCGCGGTCACCTTTCATCCCAATGCACCCGCAAGTACACAACAATATGAACAGCAACATATAACTTTTTTGAATTGGTGGTATGCTAATTCGAATTAGTTTAACAGTTGCTATTTTTGTTTTCGAAGAACGTTGTTTCCTATGTTGTTGTACTATACTATTCATATTAATTTTCTATTAGCTGCCATGCTTTTCGCATGTTTTGGAGGTTGCTAAGTAAGAGTAGAATTCATTTATTTTCTATATATAATGTAAACTCCACATAACATCATTATTCCAGCCATAAGCTGAATAGTGGAAAATGGTTCTCTTAGCACA
>MTLU01000042.1 GCA_002010975.1 Candidatus Bathyarchaeota archaeon JdFR-07
TTTTTGCTCCTTTGATGTCCTCTTCAGGGCTATCTCCCACATAAACTGTTTCTTCAGCCAAGGCTCCAACTCGTCTAAGTGCTTCTTCAAAAATTTTTATGTGAGGTTTACGCCATCCTACATCATCGGAAACTAAAATTGCATTAAAGAATTGATTTATGCCAAGTTTCCTAAGTGAAGCGTGAATTACTGGAGCGTATGTAAAATTTGAAACTAATCCTAATTTGTATCTTGTTGAAAATTCTTTTAGCACATTTTCTACACATGATCTCAGTTCAAGGGCATTTAAGTAATCTTCAAAAAAGATGTTGACAGCTGTCTTTATTCGAGGGTCTTCTGAGGATGTTTTGAAACCTAGCGAATTTAGAGCTTCAGAAATCCAAACAGCGTTGGTCACTTCTTTGAGTTGTTGGTAACGAATAATCCTGTACTTTTCATGGGCTTTTCTATATGCGTCCCTAAAATTTTTAGTGTTTACATCAAAACCTGCCTTAACAATAGCTATATATAACTTTCTTTTAGATTCTTCTAAACTATAATTTCTAACATTTGTTAAAGTACCAATAAAATCGAAAATTACAGCTTTTATACTTCTCAACTTAAACGCTTCCTTTTTTGTCTATACTGTTGTAGAATACTGTTTTGCAATTCTTATTTTTAAATAATAAAGTTTAGATAAATCTCAATTACTTGGATATTCTTGAAATATAATGTCTTTCAAAGATTATTTGCATGAAAAGGCTGAAGAATCTAGACACAACGAAACAGCATCTTACCTTATGTTCATTGCAGGAGCCATATTTTTTGTAGGAGGCATTCTAGAAACGTTATGTCTAGGTAAGAATCCAGAGTGGTTGGTTTTCATTCCATATTATGTAGAACCATATCCTGGCGCCGTTTTAGGGCTATCTTTGATAATGAGTGGCTTTTGTCTGATAGTTTTTGGTTTATCAGTGGGAATATACTATTCTAGAAACAGAGGCTGGTATATGCAAGAATTACGCAAAGCAAACGCCTTAGAAGAATCTATGATGTTCCGGAAAACTAAGTATAATAAGAAAACGAGAAGAAAAAATAGTAAATACAAATCTTGAACCTCAGGCTCCAGTGTCTCTCTATACTTTAAGCAAAGGGTGTTTTTTCTAGAGCGATAAGACAATTAATAAATATTTGCTGAATTTATGATAAGAGATATAAACAGAGGAGAAAGCCGTGAACACATGGGTGTATTTAATAATTGTAGTTATGGCTTTATGTATAATACTCATTCCGATCGTAGCTTATTTATTTGGAGGATGGTATGCTTATTGGGGACATGCTCTGCTAGCAATAATTTTTGCTGTAATGGCAATTTTATTGAAAACACGGTTTTATTGGGAGGAAGACTAGTCGGTGTCACCGATACCTGAAGCGACTCCAGAACTTGTAAGCGGTGTCATTCTAGCAATAGTGGCTTTTTTGTCTATAAGCATTTTTCTAGGAGTATTTTTTAGGAAGAAGACAAAAACTTTTGAACAGTGGCTTGTTGGACATGGGGATATAGGGCCTATTGTCACAGGCTTTGCCCTTATTGCCTCTTACCTTAGCGGTTGGGCAATTTTTGGAAATGCTGGATTAAGCTACACTTACGGTTGGTCTGGAAGCTGGCTTATAGGCACCATTTGCATTATGGGCATTACGCTATGCTTAGTTTTAGGCTATAGAATGCGAAGATATGTAAAGCTTGGAGCACGCACAGTGCCTGAAATGCTTAAAGTTAGATTTGAAAGTAGAGGAATACAGGCTTTAGCTGGATTAACAATGATAATCTTGCTTATAGTTTATTCTGTAGGTCAATACAAGGCCATGGCGACAGTGTGGACAATAACCACAAAAACACCTTTCCAATGGAGTTTGTTGGCTACGGCATTACTTGTTCTCTTCTATATAGCAGTAGGTGGTTACACTGGAACACAGTGGGTATCATGTTTTCAAGGAATTCTTTTAACAGCGGTAGGATGGACTCTGGGCATTGTAGCTCTCTTCTGGGCAGGCGGTCCAGCTACTATAGTCGAATCTCTCAAAACCCAAACTTATACAGCTCCTGGGGGTGATCCAAGCAATATTTCTTTGGAAGGATATGTTCTACCTTTGTCATCTCCCAAGTATCTGGCTTTTCCAGGTGTTGATTGGATTGGTGTTACAGCAACAATCTTTATGTTTCTTTTGATGGCAACAGGTTTTCCCCATAACATAGCGAGGTTTTTAGGCACCCGAAAAGTTACAAAACGAGAATATTGGGTTATGCTCTTAATAGTTATTGTAGGGGGGTTAACTCCCTTATGGATAGGCGTCGTTGGTTTTGCGGGCAGAAAAGTTTGGGGAAATGTGCTGATGACTGATACTCAATACGCTCCCATGTATGGCGACGCTGTAGGAGCCTTGGTCAGCATGAGTGCCGGAGGAACACCTCTTGCCTCTTTATTTGCTGCTAGTGTTTTCGCAGCCTCGGTTGCAACTTTGGCGGGTATGGTTATGATCATGGCGACAAACATAACTAGAGATTTTATCCATAACATAAAACCGACAATACCCCCTAAAAAATTGTTATGGCTAACAAGACTAATGCTAGTTCCTTTTATCGCGATACCTTTGTGGTGGACATTAACTTCCCCTCCACCAGTGCTTTCAGAACTTATGGCAGGTTCAGCTGTAGCTCAAGCAGGTATTTTCTTCTTTGTTGTAGGGGTTTCAATGTATTGGCGAAGGGCTACCAAATGGGGAGCTGTTGCTGCATTAATTTATGGCTTAGTAATCACTATTCTACATCCTAAAGCTTATGGAAAACTACTTGGACTCTATCATTGGGGATACTGGGCCCTAGCTCTTATGATAGGGTCTGCTACATTGTATTTCCTTGTAAGTTTAGCCACAACTCCTCTTAAAGAAGAAAAACTTGAAAAAATGTTCTTCTAACACAGAAAAAGCTAAAGCTTCTCAAGATGAGGTGCTATATCCCTTATTTTTTTAGCGAAAACAGTTGCCAAAAGCATATCTACATTGCCTATGACTTTTTCAATCCTATTATCAAAAGGTATTTTACCTAAAAAAGATAAACCAAACTCTTCAATTTGATCTTTAATAAAATCTGAGTCATCCATTTTCATATTCTCAATAACGCCAATAATTTTGATCTCCAATTTCTTCAGTAAAATTGCCAATTTCTTTACAGTTTCGAAAGCCAATCGTGAAGACGTCGTAACTATAAGGAATTTTATATCTTTAACCAACCTAAGCAAATCCAATGTAGCGTCACCAATGCCTGGGGGCATATCAATAACTAAAAAATCTAAGTTTTCCCACCTGGTTATGGCTAATAGCTCAACAAGAGCGTTTGAGATCTCTGTCCCTCTTAAGGGAGATGGTTTGTTGCCAGAATAATAAATTATTGACATATATTTCAAACCATACACTTCTGGAGGCACAATTCCTTTCTCTTCCTTTGGCCATGTTTCTCTAATCCCCAAAATAAGGTGCGTAGAAGGACTTGTAAAATCTAGGTCAAAAAGACCAACTTTGTAGTCTCTCTTGGCAAGTGTCAAGGCCAATGTTGAGGCAACTAAGCTTTTTCCTACGCCCCCCTTGCCGCTTGAAACGGCGATAATATTATTCACCTTTTTCAGCCGACTATCGATTATAGAAATTCGCGGATCAATCATGCTTATTTTACCCCTTTTATACTTTCAAGCCATACTCCTCTTCCTTCCTGTATGTCAAAGTCTGGGCTTCCACATTTGGGACATTGTATGTACGTGTGGACTATTTCCGGAACAAAATGTATAGCTTCTGCTGTTTTTTCACTCAATTTTTTCCTATTAAAAAACCATTCGTGATTACATACTCTACATTTCAATTTTGCCTTTGTTTTCTCCATAGTGAACTTTGTCTTTTCAAGCTTTTCTGTTTTTAGTTGTGACAATGCATATTCGAGAATTTCGAGTTCTACTTGCTGAAGTTCGCCAACCTTTATTTTAACCTCTATAATTTGCTTGAACCCCTCTTTTTCAGCTATTTGAGAAACTGTAGATATTACTGCTTCTGCCAAAGCCCATTCATGCATTGAAATAGCTCCATCTTAATTTCTTAATGCCTTTTCAACTTCTTCTCTTATGATAAATCCTCCAATGTGGAGTATAGGTTCTTGTGTTTCTGGATCTACGCTCATGGTGGCTGTGCATGGGTAACTATGATGGGCTTTGGCGATAGCATCATAGAGAATTTCTTTCTCCGTTTTAACGCCTAAAAGCTTTCTTGCTACATACCATGTGGAACCACAAGGGGCACTACGTTTAACAAGTGTAGATTCAATGACATTATGGCCACCTCTTTTGATGGTTGAAATTTCTAGGGAGGGTCTTCCAACTTTAAGTTCGTTTACGAATCTTGAAATTATCGGTGAATTTTCTCTGGGTTCTAAAGAGCAAAAAGGTTTTGGAAATGCATTTTCTAAAGAAAGTTCGGAGCATTTTTCTTTAAGTTGTTTTTTTAATCCAGAAGGAACTTCATTGAAGTCTTCTATTGGAACGATTAGCCCTTTCACTTCAGCTTTTTGTAAGTATGTTGGGAGTTCAAGTAATAGATCTTTATGCAGTCCAGAGGTTATGCATAAATCTGCTTTGGGTATTTTCTTTGGCATGTACTCTTCAGGATTGTCAATGAAAGCTGGCAGTTTGGATGGCTCTGGCAGTTCTATGGCGGCTCTGATGTTGCGAACAAAACTGTAAACATTGTATTTGCATGAATCACAGTATAAGCCGCAGGATTTGCAGAAGCTGGGGTCATTTATGAGATTTCTTATTACGCGCTCTGCAAACTCCCCACTGTAAATAAACACTAGAGTTAGAGTATTTTTATTGGGGTATTCCAAGTTCTAACACTCTGTGACGTTTAATCTTTTGATGTTGCGAGAATTATATGCTCTAGGAAGAGATCCTCTGGAAGAGCTCCAACAAATTCTGTTTTCTCGTTTATCACCGTTTTAGGGACGCCCATAATCCCATACTTATGTCCAAGATGGGGAAACTCGCTTACTTCAACAACATCAGCTTTTACCATATCATTTTCAACTGCAAATTTATAAGCTAGACCCGCCACCATCGGACAGTATGGGCAGGTTAAGGTTACAAAGACCTGTATGTGTACAGTTTTCTTAATATCCTTCAATTTCTTTTTCGTCTCTTCTAACAGATCTGTTTTACCTGTTGAGACACTTATTATACCCTCCAGAAGAGTTTGAAATTCGTAGCCATGGGGCAATCCGTAAAATCTCACACCGTAATCTCTTTCCCCGAGAACTATTATAGCAGGAACTTTGTCCGCACCATATTTTTTAGCTTTGGCTGCCTCTGCAATAAAGTCATATATTTCTACGGTAATCTTGTCGCTTAAAGCTGAAAGTTCATTTAACAATTGTCTAGTTTGAGCACAGAACTGACACTCTACTTCCTGAGTGAACATAACAATTTTTACTGGCTTTTCAAGTTTTTCTTCAAGCTCACTTTTTATATGCTTTTTATGTTCTTCTGGTATAAGACTCAATTCTTCACCTTCATTTATTTTCTCAAACTTTTAACTTTTCAAGTATTATAGCTGGGCATATTTTTTTCACACCTTCAATTATGCCTATTTTTTCTGAGATAATCTTTGATAATTCTTTTCCATCCTGAGTCCATATTTCTGTCATTATCATGTGATCGCCGGTGGACGTTGCAACATATCTAGTTTCCTGTATTCCGCAGAGTTTTTGGGCGACTTCAAGAAGTTTCGGTGGATCAACATCTACACCTATTATTGCTACGGTATTAAATCCTATCTTTGAAGGTTCGATCACAACAGTAAACTTTCTTATTACCCCTTTTTGTTTTAGTGTTGCTACTCTCTTTCTAACAGTAGACTCGTTAACTCTTAATCTGCGAGCTATCTCTGTGTATGGAATGCTAGCATCTTCTTCAAGAAGTTTAAGAATTTTCATGTTCAATTTGTCAATCATATGAGGATTCCCCAATCAGTCCGATTATCATACGTTTTCAACAAACATTTATCCTATTTTCGTACATAAAGTTTATAAATTCATACATATTTATAAGTTTATCGTAAAATTTAGTATAGAAATAGGAAAGTAGGTGATGAATATGAGAAAAATAACCGAAGAAAACATAAAAAATGCTTTTGCTGGGGAAAGTCAGGCACACATGCGCTATTTAATTTTCGCAAAAAAGGCTGAACAGGAAGGCTTCTCAAATGTTGCTAGGCTTTTTAGAGCCATAGCCTACGCAGAACTTGTTCACGCTTCGAACCACTACAACGTTTTAGGCATGATCCGTAATACAATAGACAATCTGCAAGTAGCTATTGACGGCGAAACATACGAAGTAGAAGAAATGTACCCTGCATTCAACGCTGTAGCCAAACTTCAAGAAGAAAAAGGCGCGGAAAGAACCACTAATTGGGCGCTTCAAGCTGAAAAAGTGCATGCAGGCATGTACCAAAAGGCTAAGCAATCTGTGATAAGCCAAGAAGACATTAAAATCGGTGCTGTTTACATTTGTGAAATGTGTGGTTACACTGTGGAAGGAGAAGCTCCAAGTCGATGTCCAGTGTGTGGTGCTTCTAAAGAAAGGTTCAGAAAGTTCTAAGGGAGGCGGTTTGGGAGAATGCAAAAATGGAAATGTTCTGTATGTGGCTATGTCTTTGACGGTGAAGTTCCACCGGATAAATGTCCAAATTGCGGTTCACCGAAAGAGAAATTCGAAAAATTAACTGAAGAAAAAGCTCAGATAATTGAACGCTCTAGATTTTCCAACACTCTTCATATTAAGTTAATATCCCTTTTAACAGAGGTCTCCGAGATAGCAAACCAAGGCATAAAAGATAATTTGGATCCGAGGTGTCGCGAAATATTTGAACAAGCCAAAGAAACAGTCAATCTTGTTGCTCAGCGAAGCAGAACAGAAATTCAGTCTCATGTAGGAAAGGGCAAATGGGGTTAAATAACTGTCCCCATCTTTTAAAATAAGTGTGAGGTGATATAAATGGAAAGAAAAGTTGAAAAAGAAAGGAGGGGGGACTTTTAAGGCTAGGTGAACTGGAAACCTGGGGATGCAGTTATAGTTCCTCCACCTAAAACTCAAGAAGAAGCTGAAGAACGTTTACAGAAGGTTATGAATGCGTAGATTGGTTCCTTTGTAAAAAGAAACTGTAATCCCTACAAAGGAATAATCCGAAGAAGATGTTAAAATACTCTTTCCTTTGATTAATCCGGGAATGGACAAGTTTTCGATGGACAACCCCCCGCATATTCTGATTCTGCAACAACAAAACTTTTCTCTTTTGTTCTAACTTCCCCTATGTATAAGACTTGTTCAGGTTTGCTTCCATAACGAAACACCGTGATACCCTTACATTTCAGTTTCCATGCAAGCTCAAAAACCCTTCTCACATCGTCTACGGTTGATTCTTTTGGCATATTAACTGTTTTTGAAACTGCATTATCAGTATACTTTTGGAAGGCAGCTTGCATACGTACATGCCATTCTGGTTCAATGTCAAGGGCGGTAACAAAAACTTTCTTAACATCTTCAGGTACCTTATCGATTTTCTGGACAGACCCTGTTTTTGCTATTTTCTCAAGAAGTTCTCCACTGTAAAATCCTCTTTCTTTTGCTATCCTCTCAAAGAGGGGGTTTGTTTCGAAAAGTCTAGTT
>MTLU01000032.1 GCA_002010975.1 Candidatus Bathyarchaeota archaeon JdFR-07
AATTTAAAAAGCTAGTAGAGTATGCTTCTGAAAAAATGCGGGAAAAAGTTCCCTTCGAGATGCAGCAAGAGTTAATGGCGCACCGATAAATGGTTAACATCTTTAAGATCCGCCTACTCCTAAGTTAGGGCATGATGACAGGGCGAAGAACAATTCCGCCCTGCTTATTGCCATTCAAGATAAAATAAAAGAACCTTGGTAGTATTAACCAAGTTTGTATCCTATTTTTCGCAAAAACTCTTTCCTTGTCTTTATCTCTACTTCTCCCTCTATCCCTTTACTCTTAAAACCATCTACAACACCTATTATCCCCCTTCCCTGCTCCGTCTCTACAATAATAACTTCCAATGGATTAGCCGTTGCAGCATGAATCGTACACACTTCTGGTACCTGCTTTATTTTATCTAACACGTTAATGGGATAAGCATTTTTTAAGAATATTATAAAACTATGACCGCAAGCAATCTCCAAGGCTTTTTGTGCAGCTAATTGTCTCAATTCTTCGTCGTTTCCTTCATGTCTAACAAGACAAGGACCAGAACTCTCACAGAAACCAATTCCAAATTTTATATTAGGAACCGCGTTGACTAATGCTTCGTATAAATCTTCCACAGTCTTTATGAAATGAGCAGTACCTAAAATTATGTTGCAGTGTTCTGGAGCTTCGATTTTAACTTTGTTAAATTCTAGCATTATTAAGCCACCTTAACTATCAATAAATAACTTAGAAGTTTAAGCATTATGTTGCTCATTCTGTGGTAAGGTTAAATAGTGGTTTTTGGGGAAGGTAAAAGAGGTTAAGCTAATTAACAATATGGCTATATGTGAAGAAAATGCTAGACATTAAGCTCATACGGGAAAATCCAGAATTTGTGAAAAAGAATTTAATGAAAAGAGGCGACCAGAAAGCACTAGAGATGCTGGATGAAGTGATTGGGTATGATGTAAAGTGGCGCCAAGCTCTGACAGAGCTCAATAACCTACGTCACCAAAGAAAGCAGAGAACCATAAAAATTGCTGCTTTGAAAAAAGCGGGAAAAAACATAGATACCGAGCTTGAGAAAGCTAAAGCCATCGACGTGAAAATAGCAAATTTAGCGAAGAAAGTAGCTAGATATGAAGAAAAAGTGCGGCATTATCTTCTGCAGATTCCAAACCTTTTACATGAATCAGTTCCCGTGGGCGAGGATGAGCATGATAATGTCCCGATAAGAAGCTGGGNCGAAATCCCAGAATTCACTTTTCCAGTAAAGGATCACATTGATTTGGCTTTAAGCCTTGATATTATGGACATTGAAAGAGCGGGAAAAATTGCTGGAGCTAGATTCTTCTATCTAAAAAGAGAAGGCGTTTTATTGGATATGGCTTTAATGAATTTCGCCATCGAAGAAATGATGAAAAAAGGCTATACACCGATTGAGCCTCCCTATCTGATGAGAAGAAAACCTTACGAAGGAGTGGTAGCTTTAAGCGATTTTGAAAACGACTTATACAAAATTGAAGGTGAAGACCTATACCTTATCGCAACTTCAGAGCATCCCCTAGCAGCAATGTTTATGGATGAAGTGTTGAAAGTTGAAGATTTACCCCTCAAACTTATTGGTGTAAGCACAAACTTCAGAAAAGAGGCTGGAGCTCATGGGAGAGATACTCGCGGAATTTTTAGAACCCATCAGTTTAATAAAATTGAACAGTTCATATTTTGCAGACCAGAAGACTCTTGGAAAATGCATGAAGAACTTATACGAAATGCAGAAGAACTTGTGCAAAAGCTAGGTTTACCCTACCGAGTTGTAAACGTTTGCACCGGCGACATCGGAACAGTTCCCGCCAAAAAATACGATATCGAGGCTTGGATGCCAGCCCAAAACGCTTACAGAGAAATAATTTCATGCAGTAATTGCACGGATTATCAGGCTAGAAGGCTGAATATACGGTTTAGAGAAAAGGAAGGACAACCGCCTAAAGGTTTTGTCCACACTCTAAACTCAACAGCATTAGCCACAGGAAGAACTATGGTTGCAATATTGGAGAATTACCAGCAAGAAGACGGATCGTTTATCGTGCCAAAAGTTTTGAGAAAATATATGGGTGGCATAGAGAAAATAGAGCCTAAACGGTAAAACTTTTAATATGGGATGCTAATTTTGAAGCTACATTCGGAGGATTAACTTGTCATCAAGAAGACGAATACGGGATAAGTGGCGGAGCAAAGCATGGTACACGGTTTTAGCTCCCCCATACTTTGGAAACGTCGAGTTAGGAGCGATTCCAGCTGATGAACCGGAAAAACTCGTTGGAAGAGTAATTGATTCTACGCTATATGATGTAACAAACGATTTTGCCCACCAATACTTGAAAATGCATTTTCAAATACTTGAGGTAGATGGAAAGACTGCTAAAACAATTTTTAAAGGCCATGAATATTCGCGTGATTATCTGCGAAGTCTTGTTAGAAGAAGGACAACGAAAGTTGATGGCATATTCGAGGTGAAAACAAAGGACGGATATAAACTAAGGGTAGCTGTTGCTGCTTTCACTCTTGTTCGAATTAGGACATCCCAAGAGCGAGAGATACGAGCGATAATGAAGAAAATAATAAAAGAAAAGGCTTCAGCACTTACGTTGGACCAGTTTGCCCAAGAGATGGTTCTGGGAAAAATAGCCTCCGATATTTACAATGAGGCAAAAAAGATAGCGCCACTGAGACACGTTGGAGTCAGAAAATCAAAGCTTCTAACACAAATAAGCCAACTTATATCCCAAAAAGTGAAGAAAGCAGCTTGAACTAACTTTTTAACAGTTTTTCGCCATATTGATAGCCTTTTTCAAATGCCGTTAAATTCAGCTCTTCAGTTCCTTTAGGTACATTTGTTTTAACAGACTTTTTCAAAGATTCTTTATCTACTATCCTGGTGACAGCAGAAAAAGCTCCCAACATGACGATGTTTGCTATAATTTTCCTTCCAAGCTCTTCTGCAATTTTTGTTGCTGGGACTCTGAAAATTTTAACGTTTTTTAACTTTTTTTCATGGGGAATCATGTCTGGATCTAAAATTATTGTTCCGCCTGGTGTTACTTTTTCTGCATATTCATTGTATGCATGTTGAGACATAACAATTAACACGTCAGGCGATGTAACTTTCGGAAAGTCTATTTCTTCTTCTGAGATTACAACCTCAGATTTGCATGCCCCTCCCCTAGATTCTGGACCATAGGATTGGGTTTGAACAGCGTTTTTCCCGCTATAGATGCATGCTGCTGCTGCAGTTATTATCCCTGATTTAATAATACCTTGTCCGCCGAAACCAGCAAATCTTACTTCAACTCGCATATTAAATATTCTCCTTTCAATGATTTTAAGTTAATATTTGAGCCATTTTATCATAAAGCAGTTTTTCATAGCACGGTTTTTCTATGTCTACAAATTCACCAACGACTATTCTTTCAGGCGTAATATCTGCCTTAGCAGGGTCAGAAAAGTGCTCTATAATTGAGGCTTTTTTGAACCATTCCATCATCTGAAGCCCTGTTCGCATCCTGTTACGGCGACCAAAGATTTCTGGACATGGCGAGACAACTTCGATAAAGTTGAACCCTTCCTTTTGCAGCATTTTTTTGATGGATTGTGTTAATCTCCGCACATGAAGAGTTGTCCATCTAGCCACGTACGTTGCACCAGAAGCAGCTGCTAAATGAACCAAGTTAAAAGGATGTTCTATGTTTCCGTAAGGTGTCGTGGTTGTAAATGCTTCAAGAAGAGTTGTGGGACCTTGCTGTCCTCCTGTCATACCATAATTGAAGTTATTGGCACAAATTACTTTAATTCCAATATTTCTTCTTGCTGCGTGAATAAAATGGTTTCCCCCGATAGCGAAAAGATCCCCATCTCCACTTATAACCACGACTTCCAGATCAGGATTTGCCAATTTTACTCCCGTAGCAAAGGCTATTGGACGTCCATGTGTTGTGTGAAAAGAATCTGTATTTATGTAGCCAGCTGCGCGCCCAATACAGCCTATACCTGAAACAACCACAAGTTTTTTCAAATCAATTTGCAATTCATCTACTGCTTGGACAAAACAGTTAAGGATTATGCCGTTACCACATCCAGAACACCAGATGTGAGGCATCATAGCTTCTCGTAAATATTTAGAGAGAGGATGCGATATTTCTGCAACCATTAACAATTCCTCCTTATAGCCTCCAAAATTTCCATAGGGGTATGGGGGTCTTCGCCAAGCTTGGAAAGGAAAACAACCGATGTTCCCTGGACATTTCTTTCTACTTCTCGCACAAGCTGTCCGCAATTCATTTCAGGAACAACTATTTTCTTTGCCTGTTCAGCTATTTTCGCTATAAGTTTCTCTGGAAAAGGCCATATAGTGATGGGGCGGAGAAGACCGGCTTTTATGCCTGTTTTTCTAGCTTCTTTTACCGCGCTTAAGGCAGCCCTTGCAACTATACCATATGCGACCACGATCACTTCTGCGTCATCTACCATGAACTCTCGAACTTTTACTATTTTGTCGGCATTTTTCCGGATTTTTTCACACAATCTTTTAACGAGCTTTTGCTGAACTCCAGAGCTAGATGTTTTAGGATAACCATGCTCGTCATGTGTTAATCCAGTGGCGTGAAAGCTAAAGCCTTCTCCAAAGCAGGCCATAGGTGGAACTAGATCGTCGTCTGGCATATAGGGCAAGTATTTTTCGGGCGAAGTGTTTGGCTTTTTCCGATTTACTATTCTTATCTTCTCGGCAGGGGGAATAACGACTTTTTCCCACATGTGTCCCACAACTTCATCAGCCAATACCATGGTTGGAACACGATAAGTTTCAGAGAGGTTGAAGGCCTCAATGGTTAAGTCGAACATTTCCTGAACAGACGAAGGAGCCAACGCGATTATTTCATAGTCTCCATGAGAACCCCATTTTGCTTGCATAATGTCTTGTTGTCCTGGAAGTGTGGGTTGTCCGGTGCTTGGTCCACCTCGCATTATGTCTACAATTACACATGGAGCTTCGGTCATAACAGCTAAACCTATATTCTCCTGCATCAGGCTGAAGCCTGGACCAGAAGTTGCCGTCATAGCCTTTAACCCGGTATAGGATGCACCTATTACCGCAGCTATCGAGCCAATTTCATCTTCCATTTGAATGTATATTCCACCTACTTCTGGCATTCTTTTGGATAAATGCTCGGCAATTTCTGTTGCTGGAGTAATAGGGTATCCAGCAAAGAATTTGCATCCTGCAGCTAGGGCTCCTTCTGCACATGCTATGTCACCGTTCATGAAATGGGTGCCTGTTAACACGGTTCTATTATTTTCTGTTTTCATTTCATTAACATCCTTTTTCACATGGTTTTTCAACAACAAAAATTGCAAAATCTGGGCAAACAGACGTACAAAAACTGCATATAACACACTCATTCGCGTCAACAATCTTTGGAGGATGAACCCCTCGGGCATTTATATCTTCGGATTCCTCTAAAACTTTTTGGGGGCAGAATTGAATACAGTAGCCACACCCCTTGCATTGATCCTTAATTATGTGAATATCAGCCTTTGGGTGTTTCACTTTGTCCATGTCAAGAGGTTTACGCCAAATTCTTTCTGGCACTTCTACCTTCCACCTAAAGCTTTTGCAAAAACTTTTTTGGCTTGCTCTATTTCCTCTGGTGTAACCTTTTCAACTATAGCTTGCATTTCACGGATTTTCGAAGCAAATCTTTCACCTTCTGCTGCGGAAGCCCATAGCAATTGAAGTCTCTCTTTACGTAAGCCTTGTTTTTCCATGCGTTTCCAGAAAAGCTCCACACGTCGTTGAGTATGATAATTTGCATTTATGTAGTGACAATCTCCAGGATGGCAACCGGCTACTAAAACAGCTGCTGCTCCTCGTGCAAAAGCCCTTTCAATAAATTTTGAGGATACGCGTCCTGAACACATAGTCCTTATTATCCTAACGTTTGGAGGATATTGCATTCTGCTAACTCCTGCAAAGTCTGCACCTGCATAAGCACACCAATTACAGCAGAAAGCTACAATCTTCTTTTCTGGATCATGTTCTGTCACAGCATCTATCTGGGCGATAATTTGTCCATCGGTGAAGTGATTTTGTGTTAGAGCGCCGAAGGGACATTCTGCAGAGCATGTTCCACATCCTCCACATGCTGCTTCAACAATTTCAACTCTTTTCAGTTCTTTGTTGAGGGTTATAGCGTTATAAGGGCAAACTTTTACGCAAAGCCCGCACGCCTTGCACTTTTCAGCAAAGTATATGGGTGTAATAGCCTCTACGGTTACTTTGCCTTTCGCCATTAAAATGCCTGCTCTGGCTGCAGCAGCACTGGCTTGTGTGACACTGTCTTTGATGTCTTTGGGGGACTCAGCGCAGCCAGCGAAGAAAATTCCTCCCGTGGCAGCATCTACTGGTCGAAGTTTTGGGTGTGCTTCCATAAAGAATCCGTCTTGAGTTCTAGAGAGTGTTAGGAGGCGCTGTATTATTTCAGTGTCTTTTCTGGGTTCTAAACCCACAGAGAGGATTGCCATGTCCACGTTTATTTTGTAGAGTTCCTTTTGCAGAGTGTTTTCTCCAATAAGCCATAAATTACATGTTTTTTTATCCTCTATTATTTCGGAGGGTAGGCCTCGGATAAATTTAACTCCTTCTTTTCTAGCTCGTTTGTAAAGGTCTTCAAAGCCTTTTCCATAAGCCCGTATATCCACATAAAAAACATAGATTTCGGTTTCCGGCCAATGCTCCTTAATCAATAAGCTATCCTTAATGGTGTTCATACAACAAACATTACTACAATACAATCTTCCAGCTCTATCGGAACGCGAACCTACACATTGAATAAAAGCAACTCGTTTCGGAATTTCCTTATCGCTTGGTCTTATCAGATGTCCGCCTGAAGGCCCTCCAGCATTAATTAATCTTTCAAATTCAAGAGAAGTTATTACATTGGGGTATTTGCCGTATCCGTAGTTCGGTAAAATCGATGGGTCAAAAACGTCTGCGCCAGTAGCCACAATTATTGTACCAACTTCCAGTTCTACTGTTTCTGTTTT
>MTLU01000014.1 GCA_002010975.1 Candidatus Bathyarchaeota archaeon JdFR-07
TGCACAAAACACGTTCAAATCCTTGTTTTCTAAATTATGAAGTATTTGGGGCAGAGTTCTGTCTTCTCGACCCAGAAGGATACTTGCAAGTCCTTAACACCGGGTATTTTTGCGATTTCAGCACCTATGTTAATCAGATGTTCAAAATCTCTGGCTACGCCGATGGCTAATAGGTCATGGTCTCCAACGGTTTTTGTAGCCAAAATTATGTTTCGCATTTGAATGAGCTTGTTTAGGATTAGTGAGGAATCAATGGTACCCTCGTTTGCTAAGATATGTGAAGGTGAGGCGTCTATCATAAATACGGCCATGCTGTGGTATCCGATTTTTTTTGGGTTGATTACTACCGTGGATCCACGGATTACACCTTTTTCTTTCAATGTTTTATATCTGTTTATCACTGTCTCCGGCGAAGTTCCAAGTTCCTTTGCGATTTTTCTGAAAGACATACGGGCATCTTCCGTTAATTTCTTGATTATAGATAAATCTATTTCATCCATCTCTGTCACTACTTTTTAAGATGCTCGAATTCGAAATTTTCTGGACATAGCAATATTTCCTCAACCCAAATGCTAGTTGTTACCTCTCTGACGGCGGGATGCCCCTTTATCAAATCTTTCACCTGGCTCAGCCGTCCAACATTCCTAAGAACTGCGATGCAGAATAAGTCATATTTGCCCATAGACGTGGTGTAGAAGACTATCTCAGGCATCCTCTGGATCAATTCAACAACCTCCTTCAAATGCGGGTAGCTAACGTCAACACCCATGCTTGCAACACAATTATAGCCGAAGCTTTTAGGGTTCAACAGAATGGTTGTCCCTCTGATAATACCAGCTCTCTTCATTTTTCTGAATCGTTTGCTTATCGTGTCTGTTGATACGCCACAATCCCTCGCTATATCCGCAAAACTAACGCGTGCATCTTTCTGAAGAGCCCTAATGATGTTTACGTCAATTTCATCAACTCTTACCTTGGAAGCCATGTGCATATCCTCTCATTCGAAAATCATACATTCAGAGTTTTTAAATTATACGATTTCCGACGCAACATCTTATAATGTCTAGTATTCGTGGGATTTTTTAGCTTCCATTAAACGATATAAGCCTCAATCAAGCTTTTATCTTATAATGTCCAAAAAAATCACTCAATAGCAAACAAAATGTATAAATATTCGTTCATTTTTCTTAAAATGTGTGATGTTAACTTGGAAATCACAGAGATCATTAAGGAGATTGAAAACCGAAAGAAAACTGGAGAATTGAGTAAGAAGAGAGTTACTTGTGCTCACTGCGGAAGCACGTGGATTGAGCTTGTTGGCTTGATTGTCGGGCATAAAGAGGGGACTGAGGACCTTTGTCTTCGTATCGGTATGGAATCAGAGAATTGTCAAACATGTAGATATAGACCTTTAGAATGCCTAAAATGTGGCTCGAAAGACGTATTTGAAATAATGTTTGCTGACGAGGTTTCTGAAGAAGTTCCACTAAGATTCAAAGGTATAAAAAAGGTTACCCGAAGTTCGGATGCCGAGACCTCACAGGGAAGCAGATAATTGACTTGTGGGGTGCTATGAAATTGGCGAAAAGTGTTCCTGAATACAGCAAAGTTGACAAGATTATCGATAGTTATTCTTGCGAAAAGTCAGCGTTAATTGCTATATTGCAAGAGATCGAGAATTTGTATGGTTATCTTCCGGCTTGGGCGTTGAGACGAGTATCTGAAAAGCTTGGTGTTCCTCTGATTCAGGTTTATGGTGTAGCTTCCTTCTATGACGCATTTCATCTGACCCCTCGCGGCAAGCACCTCATTCGTGTCTGTCTAGGAACCGCTTGCTACTTAAGAGGCTCAGCTCGGGTTCTCGAGACTTTGGAAGGTGAACTAGGCATAAAAGACGGTGAGACGACGCCTGATTTAGAGTTTAGTCTTCAGTCAGTCCGATGTCTTGGCGCATGTGCATTAGCACCAGTTATGGTTATAGGCGAACAATACTTCGACAAAATGACGCCAACGAAAGTTCGTAGTGTATTGAAGCGGGTGCAGAGAAGAGATGACAAAGATTAGAACTCTTCAAGAGCTAGAAGCTCTACGAAAGTCATTGCTACAACGAAGAGATCCTAATAAGCCATGCGTAAGGGTATGCCTCGGAACTGGTTGCCGAGCACGTGGCAGCGTAGATGTCTTAGAAGCTTTCACGCATGAAATTAAAAAGCGGGGCCTAGACGTTCAGGTAGAGTGCAAGCAAACTGGCTGTCATGGCTTCTGCGAAAGAGGCCCTCTCGTTGTAATAGAACCAAAAGAAATCTTTTATCAAAGAGTAAAGGCGGGTGACGTTCCCGAAATTGTTTCAAAAACCTTGCTCAATGGAGAGGTTGTTGATCGTCTTCTTTATACTGATCCAGCAACAGGCCGAAAGGTCTTATATGAATATGAAGTGCCTTTCTACAAAAAACAAACAAGATTAATTCTTGCCAACAATGGACGAATCGACCCCACCAACATACTTGACTACATTGCTATCGGTGGTTATCAAGCTCTCGCGAAAGCTATTACAACCATGTCTTGCGAGGAAATCATCAGCACCATTGAAAAATCTGGGTTACGTGGCCTTGGCGGTGCTGGCTTTCCAACCGGAAGAAAATGGAGGCTATGCCGTGAAGCCCCTGGAGACGTTAAGTTCGTAATCGGAAACGGTGATGAGGGTGATCCTGGTGCGTTTAGCGATAGGAGTCTTATGGAAGGGAATCCTCACAGCATTTTAGAAGGGATGGTTATAGGTGCTTATGCTATAGGAGCGAATCAAGGTTACCTATACGTTCGTGCCGAGTATCCTCTAGCCTTAAAACACCTCCAGATAGCAATAGAACAAGCTAGAGAATACGGATTCCTAGGGAATAACATATTCAGTTCGGGGTTTGACTTTGACATCAAAATAAATCGAGGCGGAGGAGCGTTTGTATGCGGTGAATCCTCAGCGTTAGTCGCCTCGATTGAAGGTAAAATAGGTGAGCCTAGAGCAAAATATATCCACACAGTCGAGCGGGGGCTATGTAATAAACCGACTGTTCTGAATAATGTTAAGACTTGGGCCAATGTGCCCTTAATCATCAAAAATGGCGCGGATTGGTATGCAAAAATTGGGACCGAGAGGAGCAAAGGAACAGCAATCTTCTCTCTCGTTGGAAAAGTCAACAATACCGGACTTGTTGAAGTTCCAATGGGAACCCCGCTCAAAGAGATCATTTACGACATAGGCGGAGGAATACTTGAGGGCAAGAGGTTCAAGGCTGTTCAAACTGGTGGTCCTTCAGGCGGCTGTATACCTGAAGAACTGCTTGACCTCCCCGTAGACTTTGAGAGATTAACTGATGCTGGTTCAATGATGGGTTCCGGCGGTATGATAGTGATGGATGAAGACACATGTATGGTTGATGTGGCTCGATATTTCCTCGACTTCTTACAGTGCGAATCGTGTGGTAAATGTGTTCCATGCCGCGAAGGAATTAAAAGAATGCTTGAGATCATAACCGACATAACCACGGGTCGAGGGAAGGAGGAAGACATTGAGCTTCTTCAAGAGCTCGCGGATATGGTTAAGGATTTTTCTCTTTGTGGTCTCGGTAAAACGGCTCCAAATACCGTCTTGTCAACTTTAAGGTATTTCAGAGATGAATATGTAGCTCATGTAAAAGATAAAAAGTGTCCTGCTGGCATTTGCAGAGATTTGATCGAGTATTTCATCCTTGAAGACAAATGCACTGGATGTGGTGCATGCTTAAAACTTTGTCCTCAACAGGCCATCGATGCTTATGGTCTGATCCACACAATTGACCCCGCCAAATGTATTAGATGTGGCATCTGTCGAGACGCCTGTCCATTTGAAGCAATAATAGTTAGGTAGGAAGTGATCAGATGGTAACCCTCACTATTAATGGAGTAAAAGTTCAAGCAGAAGAAGGCTCTACCATACTCGAAGTTGCCAAGTTCTATGGGTTTGACATCCCAACTCTATGCTATCATGACGAGTTGACTCCTTATGGCGCTTGCCGTTTGTGTATGGTAGAGGTCGACGACGGAAGAAGGACAAGACTCGTGGCTTCTTGTCTTTATCCAGTGAGAGAAGGAATAACCGTTAGAACAAACACGAAGAAATTAGTAAAGGGGCGCAAGTTGATACTAGAATTATTGCTCGCAAGATGTCCTAACTCGAAGACCCTACAAGATCTAGCCTCCAAGATGGGATTGGAGCATGTCAGATTCAAAATGGAAAACAAAGATTGTATTTTATGTGGGTTATGTGTTAGAATGTGTGCTGAGCAGATGGGAAGCGGAGCCATAGGCTTTGTGGGTAGAGGCCAGAAAAGAGAAGTCGTCACTCCCTTCCGTATAGCCAGCGAAATTTGCCGTAATTGCGGAGCCTGCATGTATATCTGCCCTGTAGTAGAGTTGCAGTGCCGCGGAGTTAAGTCTCCCGGGGAACTTTGCAACTCTTGTCTTATTATAACCCCGCAGTGTTTAGACCAGTATGGTCAGGTCATGTGCACTCTAGAATCATGTGGAGCATGTGAAAAAAAGGAGGGAAAATAGTATGAACTACTCGAAATATAATGCAAGTCCAGCAACTCTAACAAAAAATAGAACAGATCCGTGTCCAATCAGTGGACTTTGTGTTACCTGCGTAGACGGATGCCCAGGTCCATGCGAAGTTGCCAAATCCGCCATAAGAGGTAGCGAGGTCATATATCCAGCACCCTTTGGAATAATAACCACAGGATCTCAGAAGAACTATCCAGTGAATCTTTCCCATTTTAACATCATGGGAACTACTGTAGGAGCAGTCGGCATCGAACCTAATAGCGATAAGGCAATATTTCCCAATGTTGACTTAGAAACAACAATCGGCCAAGGTAAGGGTATAAGGTTAAAAGTTCCATGGTTTACCTGTGCACTTGGCTCGACAAAAATTGCCAAAGATAACTGGAAAGAATTGGCCATCGGCGCGGCAATATCAGGAACCATGCAAGTGATAGGTGAAAACATATGTGGCATGGATGTCAAGTCAAAATTCAACGATGGAAAAGTAGTTCATTCTCCAGAACTGGAATGGAGAGTGAAGATATACAATGAATGGAGAGAGGAAGGCTACGGTGCCATTGCTGTCCAAGCCAACATAGAAGATACAAGGCTTGGAGTCCTTGAATACGCTATCTCAGATTTNGAAGTAGACGCNGTCGAACTAAAATGGGGTCAAGGCGCCAAGGATATCGGTGGCGAAGTTAAAATCAAAGACCTAGCTAAAGCGCAGCTTCTAAAGAGAAGAGGATACATAGTTCTCCCAGATCCCGAGAATCCAGATGTTATCGAAGCGTTCAAGAAAAGGCACTTTACAGAGTTTGAAAGACATTCTCGAGTTGGCATGGTCACGAGAGAAGACTTCATCAGCCGGGTAAAAGAGCTCAGAAGTTTAGGTGCCAAGTACATTTTCCTAAAGACTGGGGCTTACCGACCAGTAGACTTAGCAAGGGCTGTAAAATTCTCATCTGAGGCTAGAATCGACCTACTCACCGTTGACGGTGCGGGTGGCGGAACAGGAATGAGCCCTTGGCGCATGATGAATGAATGGGGAATACCCAGCGTAGAAATATGGTCATTAACGTATCAATATGCAGATAGACTGGCAAAGAAAGGAGAATACGTTCCTAGCATAGCCTTCGCAGGAGGCATTACTATGGAAGACCATATCTTCAAAGCACTAGCTCT
>MTLU01000011.1 GCA_002010975.1 Candidatus Bathyarchaeota archaeon JdFR-07
CCAAGTTTCATTTTTCTTTTATCCAAAAAATCTTTGCAACGCTCCCTAAATTCTTTAGACGCCCACACCATTGACGTAATGTCTCTCGCCATCATTGCATTTAACATGGCTAAATCTGTCCAAAAGTTAAGTCCAGACTTCATAACTCTGAATGCTTGAGGGCTAGCATTTTCTATTATGTGAAGTGCCAATTTTCTTGCTTCTTTTTCAACTTCTTTGTCGTCAACAACTCTATTAACAAGACCAACTTGATAAGCCTCTTCTGCAGACAAAAGCCTTCCTGTAAATAATAGCTCTCTTGCCCTTTTCTCCCCAACTATGAGGGGCAACATTTGAAGCCCCATGCCCATTGCTGTGGAGCCAACAAGGACTTCAGGTTGTCCCAGCCTAGCAGATTTACTTGCAACAACCAAATCGCATGCCATTACAATTTCATGTCCACCAGCAACACATGTCCCTTTAACTGCAGCAATAACAGGTTTGCCGGTTTCTCTTATTGTTTCAATAACTTTCCAATACACCTTAAGCCATCTAAGGCCTTCCTCAAAATTGCCTTTCATTAACTCTTTAACATCTGCTCCTGCAGAAAAAACCGTACCAATACTAGAAATTAGGATTGCTTGAGTTACTCTACTTTTATCAGCGTCCACTAAGGATTCATAGAGCTCGTTTAACATTTTAAAATGAAGGACGTTAAGCCTTTCAGGATAATTTAGCTTGATCCACAAAAGTCTATTATCCTCAACGTCATTTTCTACAATCACTCTTTCATACTTCATTGTTCATCGACACCTGAAATAGTCTAACCATCCTCCTCTACTTTCAGGTTTAAACCGTGGATTCCCTAAATACCCGCTCAATACAAGCTTTCTGAGGGTTAATGGAGGCTTATACTGCGGTTCCAAAGTTCGACTGTATAAGTATTCACCTATATGAAGGATAGTATCTAATCCTATTAAGTCCATAAGTTCAAATGGTCCCATAGGATGCCTAAATGCGAGTTTCGTCATATCATCTATCGCCTTTAGATCTGCCACACCAGCCTCAAAAAGCCTTATAGCTTCAAACAAATATGCAGTGATAAATCTGGTTGTGTAAAAACCAGGTCCATCTTTTGCTTCTATTGGAATTTTCCCAAGTTTTTTAGATAGCTCCATTATAAGAGAGAAAGTTTCATCAGAAGTTAAAGCTCCTTTAACAATCTCTATTAAAGGCATGACAGGAGCGGGATTAAACCAATGCATTCCAACAAATTTTTCTTTACGCTCAACAGCTACAGCGATTTCTGTGATCATAATACCAGACGTGTTAGAAGCAAACAAAGTTTTCTCTGGACACTTTTCATCTAAAAGTTTGAAAATTTTCTTTTTAAGTTCTAAATTTTCTGGAACAGCTTCAATAACCACATCAACATCTTGGCAAAATTCGTCATAATCAGTTGTTATCATAATTCGTTTCATTAAATCCTCAACATCATCTAAAGCTAATTTACCTTTTTTAACAAGTTTCATAAGACCAAAAGGTCCATCTCTGATCAACTTTAAGGCTTTTTTGAGAATTTTTTCATTTATATCTAAAAGAAGAACGGAATATTTTGCCTGAATGAACGATTGAGCTATTCCATGACCCATTATGCCAGCCCCGACAACGCCAATTAATTTCACATCATCTATTTTCAATGAATTCACCCTTTTGAAAAGGTATACAATCAAAAGGTATAATAGAATTTCCATAAACTAATGGTGAGTATTATGATAATACTCTGTCTTTTAAAAACATATACACGTAAAATTTATACTTAACATCAATTAGTTACTATTTGATCATATAAAAAGGTGTCAAATATGCCCAAATTTGCAACATTAGAAAAACTCTTCTTAATAATATTTATCTTGATTACAATTCTAGCAGTTTTTCTCAGTTTATTTTTAAAAATAAAAGACTTATCTTTGGCCCTTTTATTAGCAAACTTTATAGTAGCTGGAATAGTTGCAGTGTTCGGCAGTTTACGAGTTCGAGACGAAGAAGAAGAAAAACTTTTCAAATGATCATTGGCTATAAATTATGCAGGTTCACTAATTTTTCTTCCAGTTTTCTTGGTCCACTCGTCTATGGGTATTGCAAACTCTTTTTCCACATTATTTCTGTGAATACTGTTGTAAGTACAGAACGATCTTATTTTCATATCTGGAGTTACATAATGAATAGCACATTTTTGAACACGATCCAAATCAAAATTCCACACATCTTGAAAATGCATTATTCCAATCATTACGATTCTGCGCATAAACTTGCCTAATGCCTCATAGCTTCCTTTAGTAATAACATCTTTGAGTAGGCCGCGAACAATTTTCGATTTAACCATAGGCAAAAACTTAAGCAACTTCACTTTGGCCAAAGTTTTCTTACCTTTCAAACCAGTATAATAAACATCCCAAAATATCTGTGCAAACTTGTCTACATCCACATGCTTTGTTATAGGCTTATAAGAACCATCTTTTTCAATAACCAAAAATGTAGCAGCACCACACATAGGATGCATAGTGAATTCGGGATAAACCCTGTTTCTCATTACGCCCATTCCCTTCGAAATAGGAACAGGCCAATTAACTGGTCTCCAGTCCCATCGAGAGACAGCACCATTTGTCTGTTCTTCTATAAGTTTAATTGTATCTGGTATGGTGATGCGCATTTTTCGCATTTTTTCTTTTCTAGCTCTTCCCGCCATAGATATAGGTTGAATGTTAACGCAGCGAACAACATCATGGTTTTTAATGGCATATTGAATTATGTCACCCAGATCTTTGTCGTTAACGCCTTTTGCCAAAGTAACCACCAAAACAATCGATTCAAAACCTAAAGTTCGGGCATTTTCAATTACCTTCTGTTTTATAGGGACAAGGTCTGTTCTTGCTCTTGTTTTTTTGTAAATCTCATCTCTTAAGCCGTCAAATTGAAGGTATAAAGTGCTTGCCTCTGCATCTAAAAGTTTTTTAAAATAATCTATATCCTCTGCTATTCGTAGCCCATTAGTATTAATTTCTACATGTTCGATTCCTGCTTTTTTTGCCTCTTTCACAAGGTCTGGCAAATCGTTTCTTATGGTAGGCTCTCCACCACTGAATTGCAACGAATTACAAGCCCATGGACTATTAGACCTTAAAAGCTTAATCATATCCACAATCTGTTCATAAGAAGGTTCATAAACATAGTTTGCCGCTCCCGCATAGGCAAAACATACAGGACAAGCCATATTGCATCTATTTGTAACATCGATTATTCCTAAAATCGTGGATGTTTTATGTTGTGGGCAAATGCCACAGTCAAAGGGACACCCATTAACAGTCTTTGTGTGGGGTTTTTCTAGACCGTTTCCTGTATAGCGTGAGTTATACCAGCCTTCATAAAACCATTTAAAAAGTTCAGCATCTCCCCAATAAACGTCTTCAAATTTGTTATGTTCTGGGCAAATTTTTTCTAGATATATTACGCCTTCTTCCTCGTAAATTCTCATAGGTATCCTTTTGAGACATTCTGGGCATAAGCTTGTTGAGTATGTTTCAAACTTGTGCATTTCTTGTTGTTTTAACATTCTCAAATCCTACTTTATACGAACGTATTTTATACACCAGATTTAAAAATTAAACCATATAAATCTTGTAGTGAAAAGCTACACACTTGGTGTGCAGATATGAACCGCAAAATGGTTTTGAGCGAAGAGCTCCGCAACTTTGTGGAATCCCGTTTAAGGGTTAATCTTGAAGGAATAGAAGAAACGCTACGTCAGATATTTCAAGTTCAAAAATTAAGCGTCGAAGGTTTAAAGGATACTATGCGAAGCCTTGAAGAGAGTTTCAATTTTTTATCGCAAAAATGGAACCTTCAAATACTTTACATACTTTTCCTCAGGAAAGTGGCTAGTTTTAGCGAATTGAAAAGGATTTTAGGTGTAAACTCTCGAACTTTGTCAGATAAACTGAAGAGTTTAACTCAAGGCCGATACATCAACAGAACTGTAGAAGAAGGGCCACCNTTAAAAGTACGGTATTCCTTAACAAAACATGGACGCGACACGATTTTGCTTGCACTCCCTTTTCTATACTATGCAAGTGGTTACCTAACATAGGCAAGAAACATCAACACGCATTTTTTGTAGCTCAAAATTTAAGTGAGTCATTTGTTGGGTCTATTATTGGAGCAGTAGTACAGTGTGTTTAAAAATTAGAGTAACTGGCATAATTCAAGGTGTAGGCTTTAGGCCGTTTGTTTATCGCATCGCGGTTAAAAACAAGCTTAAGGGTTACGTAAAAAACTTAGGAGATGCAGGTGTCGAAATTCTTGTAGATGGCAATGAAGAAAACATTCAAAGTTTTTTGCAGGATTTAAAGAAAGAGAAACCTCTCCTTGCCCAAATCCATGAAATTATGACGGAAAAAGTCAGCAGAAGAGGAAGGTTTGCAGATTTCGTTATCCGAAAAAGTAGCAGAGAAAAAGAGCTTTCTGGTTCGGTTATCCCGCCCGACATAGCCATATGTAATGAGTGCCTAAAAGAGCTTAGAAAACATGAAGATCCAAGGCATGATTATTTTTTTATTACATGCACTAATTGTGGTCCCAGATACACCATAATTTACAAGCTTCCATACGACAGAGAAAACACAACTATGAGAAACTTTCCTATGTGCAGTTTCTGCAAAAGCCAATATCAAAATCCCTTGGACAGACGTTTTCACGCTCAAACCGTAGCATGTCCTATATGCGGACCACAAATTTACTTAACTACTTCTAAAGGAGAATCAATCAACTATAAAGATCCTGTAAGGGAGACTGGAAAACTTCTTTCAGAAGGGTTTATAGTCGCCATTAAAGGCTACGGAGGCTTCCACATAGCTACATCAACGATTGAAGATAAGCCGCTATTCAAGCTTAGAAAAGCCAAGTTTAGAAAACAAAAACCCTTTGCTATCATGGCTAGAAGTTTGGAAGTCATAAGAACATTTGCAACAGTAAACCTCAAAGAAGCAGAAACTCTAATGGCTTACACTCGACCTATAGTTCTATTAAACAAAAGCGAAAAATATTATCTTTCAGACTTAATTTCACCAGGCTTGCACAATGTCGGCGTTATGTTACCTTACACTGGCTTGCATTACATGCTTTTTGACAAAGTAAGCGATCCTGCCTTCGTTATGACAAGTGCTAATCCTCCAAATCAGCCTATAATCAAAGATAATAATGAAGCTTTAAAGAAACTAGGCAATACGGTGGATTATTTTCTATTCCATAATAGAAAAATAGCCCACAGATGCGATGATTCAGTAATGCGAATACATAATAAAA
>MTLU01000041.1 GCA_002010975.1 Candidatus Bathyarchaeota archaeon JdFR-07
CCTCGTTGGCTTTTTCCATAGCCATAGCCAACATTATTTGAGCGGCTCGACCAACACGGTGAAAGTATATGCTTTTGAAGGATTCTATTCTTGCTATTATGAAAGATTCTAAGGCTGAAAGAGCTCCTATATCAACTCCTAAATCTCCATTTAAAACATCGAACGCCTGGATTAGTCTAAAAACATCTACAAAACCATATTCTGCTCCAGTATGATGAGTATCCCTTACAACAAAGTCAAGTTTGTCCACATCAACGGCGCTGCTTATTATTTGACCTAAAAACGCTTTGTTAGGCCTTTTAAACATGTTAGTTGCCAATTTACCTATTTCTTCCGGATCATATCCAGCTTTATTTAGGAGGTCCTTCAGTTCGCTGGATGCTATTATCCATCTTGTCATGTCTTCATGTGTCTTTCCTTCAAGCTTCTTATCCAACAAATGTTCAAAGACGTGAGAAAAAGGGCCATGTCCAACATCATGAAGCAAGGCAGCAATTCTAAGCATTTCAGCCTCGTCTTCACTTATTCTTTGCTTAATGTTTGGGTTTTCAACAACCTTTCCCGCCAAATACATGACGCCTACTGAATGTTCAAAACGTGTGTGATTTGCTCCTGGATAAACATATTCAGCTCCAGCCAATTGGCGTAGCCGACGTAGTCTTTGAACAGGAAAGGAATCTATGATTTCCTTCTCTGCTTCAGTTATGTATACATATCCATGCACAGGGTCTTTTATTTCGCCCCAATAACTTCTGGGCATTGGTTTTTCTCCAATGGTTAAGTAATTATTAAATGCATTTTCACTCTTATAATGCCTAACGCTGAAGGATGACCTATTATGAAGAAGAAAGGCTTTTTCGTTTGCATCGAAGGTCTAGACGGATGCGGGAAAACTACGCAAGCACAACTTCTGGTTGGAAAGCTTAAAAGAATAGGATTCGACGCAATATATACAGCTGAACCGAGTAGTGGTAAGATCGGACAGTTCATTAAAAAGTATTGTTTGCACGGTGAAAAGCGAATCTCAGTTGTTGTGGAAGCATTACTCTTTGCCGCTGATCGTTTTGAACACGTAGTGAATGAAATTACCCCGGCCCTCAACAATGGAAAAATCGTCATCTCCGACCGTTACGTATACTCTTCTTTAGCCTATCAAGGTGCAGCCGGACTAGACTTAGAATGGATTAAAATAATAAACAAGAACGCTATAAAACCAAACTCTGCAATCTTTATTGATGTTGAACCAGAAATTGTGGTTCAAAGATTAAAACGTAAAAAATCTGTTATGGAAAAACTTGAGACACAGCGAAAAGTTCGCGAGGTCTACATGACTTTTGTTAGGGAAGGTGAGCTTGTCAAAATAGATGGAAATAGATCCAAAACGGAAGTTGCTGAAGCTATATTTGCCGTTGTTTCAAAGCAACTATGAAGAGCAATTAGTTTTCTTTAAAGATTTTAACTATTTTCCTAGAAAGTCTTCGATTCGCCTTGTTAATTATGAAGTTTAAAATGTCATCTGGTGCTATGTGTTTAGGGCCTCGCTCGTGAAAGATTTGTGTTTCTAGCAATTTATTTTCGAATAAAAACCGAATCATATAGTAGTCAAACTTTAGTGGAACTGTTTTTCCGTTTTTCTTTTTATAGTATCGTGCCGCACAATAAAAATCCATTATACGAAAGGGGTTTTTCTTTAACGCTTTTAACAGTTTTTTATTCTCTTCTTTGTCTAGGTAGTTGAAAGTATTTGTTTCAGCTATTCCAAATTCGAAAATCACCGTGCATTGAGGGATGGACGGATCGGAAACTTTCTGTAAAGGGAATTTTTTCCCATTCATTTCATATAATATTTGCATTAATGTTTCTTGAAGCTTTTTACTTGATACAGAAAAAGAAAAAAAGACAATTTTTTGGGGGTTTTCTGGAAAACCTTCAAAGTAACCGAGCATTTGCAGTTTTCATCCCTAGATTCCCTTCATCTTCCTTATCTTTTCAAGATTTTCAAGCAATTCTGATAATGTTTTGCTAAGCTTTTCAAGCTCTTCTACCCTTTCTTCACCTTGCATTTTTTTCTGTATCTCCTGCACCTTACCTAGAAGCGTTGTTTCTAAAGTTTCCAAGGCCATCATACTAGTTATTTTGCTAGATTCTTCCCCTTCTTTCACGACTATAACTCTCTTTTTACACTTGGCACACCAAAGTTTTCCGTCTCCTAGTCTGAAAATGGGAGATGCGCATGCAGGGCATGCCAACTCTGTTAGGGTGGCACCTTGCCTGAGTAAATCAGCCATTTGCTGGATATGTTTTTCGTTAGTTTTTTCTAGCGGCAAGTTTTAAAACCCCAAAATAGAATAGTATAAAAGCCTATAATAACTTGATTATTCAAAATTGTGTTAGGTGGCTGATGTGGTTAGAAAGAAAAAACTTGCTGAATATGAAGAGCGTATAAAACAAGCTTTAGCAGTGCTTGGTGAAGTCTCGGAAGACACCACAACTCCTAGAAATATTAGGCGAGCAGCAAAAAACTCTATGGAAACCTTGCAAACAACTGAGTACACTCCAGCTGTTAGAGCCTCTAACGCTATATCTATTTTAGATGAAATCTTACAAGATCCGAATATGCCACCTTACACTAGAGTCAAATTGTGGAATGTAATGAGCCTCCTAGAAGCCATAAAAGACTGAATAGGCGAACAACTGATAGGATCAAAGGCAGTAATGTTTCCTAGTTTTCTCTAACAAATATGAGCCATCACATATAGCAGTATCCAAAAATGTTAAGCCTTCCCTACAAGTTCCAAGGCTCAACTTGTATTTTTCTGTCAAATCATATAGTTTTTTCAAAAGTTGAAGTCTCAATTCTCTAGGTAAATAAAGGTACCCTCCTCTTTTTTCCCCTTTTTCAAAGTAAAAGGGCTTTAACTTTTCAGAAATTTCTGGCAAAACAATACTCAGTCTTTGCCAATTGTCAGGCCTAACCTTGTATGTTGAGGCTGTAATATGTTTTACACCTAAAGAAGCTAATGTTTCAACCAGCCTTTCTGGATTGTCGTTTATAAATGGAATTATGGGATCTATACGGACAGAAACTGGGACACCCCTATAAACTAATGTTTCAATAGCTCTCAGTCGCTTTGAAGGTAATGGAGCGTGGGGTTCAATAATTTCTGCAGTTGTATCATCATCAGTAGTGATTGTCATGGATACCATTGAAGGAACTTTTCTTAATAAGTCGATGTCTTTGACCACTAGATCAGACTTGGTGATTATTTGAATTCTACAATTTTGGCGGGACAGAATCTTTAAACATTTCCTCATAAGGCCAGTTTTAGCCTCTAAGTTTGGATAAGGATCGGAGGAATTAGATATAGAAATTATTTCGCCGTTTAATTTCGCAGCCTCTCTTTTCAGTCTTAAAATTAAATTTTTCTTTGGTCTACAATCAAAAAATTTTGGAATGTAACTTGACGCATAACAATAAACACAAGCATGGTCACAACCAGTATAAGGATTAAAAGTCAACTTAGGTGGACACGTGCAAAGTTGAGAATGCCATGGGTCAAATTTGGAAATTAAGGTCATAATGCCTCTATCACCCACTTTACAATTTCAAAAACAAAAATATTGCTTAATGAGAGTCCATAAGATGTGGAGCCTCGGGCGGGCTTTGATCCCGCGACTTACGGCTTACGAGGCCGTTGCTCTACCAAACTGAGCTACCGAGGCATCATATTAATTTTTCATGCTTCACATATTTAACAGAAGCTGATGTCATGATAATATAACAGAAATATTATGAACTGTTAACTTAGTGGCAATTAGTATGTTCTTGATTTACCCATTCTTCTGAGAGTTAAATGTCCCTTTAACCATTTCATGGAGTTGACATTTTCTTAAACAGATAGTCATTTTAAATTAAAAACAATTGTAGTAAATGGGGAAACAGAAGTGGATGTAGGTTTAATCGCCCCATGTCACGTTTATTGTGGTAGCTGTGCCCTTTACAAAAAAATCAAGTGTCTTGGATGTGTAGAAGAAAGTGAGAGAGCTGAAGCTAGGGGAAAGATGTTTTGCGACATATATTCTTGCGCTAAAAACAAAAAACTAGCAGTATGCTCTGATTGCTCAAACTATCCATGCGAGAAATACGACAAAGGAATTTTTGCTGAAAGTTTCATTAAGTGGATTAGAGAAAAACTGAAAGAAGCGTGAAGGAGAATCCTTATTGGAAGAGTTAAGAAGTAATAAAACGCTTGGAGAAAGAAAAATAATTGAACTAATTTTTAAGCAGCTTGAACAGATGCCTCAGATGCCTGTTCCTTTCGGAGATGACGTTTCTGCCTATCCTTTAGGCAAGGATAAATTAGCAATTTTAAAAACAGACATGTTAGTCGGTAAAACTGATGTTCCCCCTGGAATGAGTCTTTGGCAGGCATCCCGCAAAGCAGTTATTATAAATATTAGCGATTTTGCTGCTAAAGGTGTGAAACCTCTAGTTTTGCTTGCCTCTTTAGGACTTCCAGAAAACTTAACATTAGCTGAGATAACGGAGATTGGAAAAGGTTTGAATGCAGGAGCACGTGAATATGGTGCATTCATTGTTGGAGGCGATACAAATGAAGCTTCCGACCTCATTATTAGTCTTTCATTGTTTGGAATTGCAGAAAAAAGTAAGATGATGTTACGAAGCGGGGCAAGAGTAGGTGACCTTGTGGCGGTTACTGGTTTTTTTGGAAAAACTGCTGCTGGGCTTAAAATTCTTTTGGAAGGTATTAAAATAGAAAATAAAATTCGCAATAT
>MTLU01000034.1 GCA_002010975.1 Candidatus Bathyarchaeota archaeon JdFR-07
CAAGCCTAACATGAACTTTCTAGAGAAAAAAGAATTGATGGGCTTGGTGCCTGGCATAAAAGAACTGCTGCAAAAATATTCTGACAGCATTAAGGTGCCTGTGGACGTCGCTGTGGAAGTCAAGGGGAAAATTTAAAATACCCCCTTCTATTTTTCTGTTCTAATAAGGAAGTGGGAAAATGGTTGAGTATTTAACCTTGGATGATGTGTCTGTTAAAAACAAAGTAGTGTTAGTTAGGGTTGACTTTAACTCTCCAGTGGATCCTGAAAGTAAAAAAGTCTTAGACGATACTAGGATTCGAGCCCATGGCGAAACTACAATAAGAGAACTCGCAGAAAAAGGAGCTAAGGTTGTGGTTTTGGCTCATCAAGGACGAAAAGGCAGTCCAGATTTTATCCCCTTAAAACAGCATGCAGAAATTCTTGGAAAGATTTTAGCCAAACCAGTAAAATATATAGATGATCTTTTTGGGAAAAAAGCAAGGTATGCAATTGAAAACTTGAAAAGCGGCGAAATCCTTGTTTTAGAAAATGTTAGGACCTTTGAAAAGGAGACAGAAAAAGGAACACCAGAAGAACATGCAAAAACAGAACTTGTGAAAAATCTAGCACCCCTAGCTGATCTTTTTATAAACGACGCTTTTGCAGCCGCCCATAGAGCACACGTTTCATTAATTGGATTCACTGCTGTATTACCTAGTGCTGCAGGACGAATAATGGAAAAAGAACTGAAATCTTTAAGCAAAGTCTTAGAAAGCCCAGAAAAGCCATGCGTATTCGTTTTAGGCGGTGCAAAAGCAGATGATTCCCTTGAGATATCTAGATACATATTAACTAATAACATAGCAGATTATGTGTTAACAGGAGGGGTCGTAGGTCATGTTTTCTTAGTAGCAAAAGGCGTCGATTTGGGCAAGCCTAACATGAACTTTCTAGAGAAAAAAGAATTGATGGGCTTGGTGCTTGGCATAAAAGAACTGCTGCAAAAATATTCTGACAGCATTAAGGTGCCTGTGGACGTCGCTGTGGAAGTCAAGGGGAAAAGAAAAGAAATTTCTGTTGAGGAAATGCCTGTCGACCACCCTATATTTGACATTGGCGCTAAAACTGTTGAAGCTTATGCAAATATTATAAGGGATGCGAAATCCATAGTGGTTAGTGGACCTATGGGCGTCTACGAAAACAGCGAGTTCGCCTATGGAACAAAGGGAGTTTTTGGAGAAATCGCAGGCTCTAAAGCATTTTCTCTTGCAGGCGGAGGACACACTATCGCAGCCCTACAAGAGTTTGGGCTATCTAAAAAAATCTCTTATATAAGCACAGCTGGAGGAGCCTTGATAGAGTTTTTAATGGGAAAGAAACTACCCGGTGTAACCGCTTTAGAAAAGGCTGCCATGGGGAGAATTTAGCCTCCTTTTATTTTTCTAGCTTTCAACTAGAATGCGAGCTATATCTGAACGTTCTATTTTAAATTCTAAAAAACGGAGTAACATTAAAACTTCTTCAGTTTATTATGTTTAAAAGCAAACTAAAATAAACGCTAAATCCTGATAATGAAGAAGAGAGGACTAATCGCATTGACAGATGTGGTGTTAATTTTTGAGGTTCATCAACCTCATAGACTAAAAAAGAATTTTTTCTGGGAATGGAAAAATTTTAAGCGTGTCAAAAAAAGAGAACTTTTCACCTATTATTTTGATCGTGAAGTAAACAGAGAAGTTTTCATTCGAGCATGCCAAAAATGCTATTTTCCCTCAAACCAGATACTGCTCGACCTAATTAACACATATAAAAAAGAGAAAAAACAAGTTAAGATCTCATTTAGTATTTCTGGTATTTTTTTAGAACAATGTGAAATGTTTAACAAAGACTTATTAGAATCTTTTAAACAGCTTGCAGAAACTGGCTGTGTAGAATTTTTAAGTCAAACTTACTATCATTCCTTAGCGAGCCTCTTTCCTGAAAAGGATGAATTTATCGAGCAAGTGAGAATGCATCATCAAATAACAAGAGATTTGCTTGGATATGCGCCAAAAGTCTTCGAAAATACAGAATTACTCTACAACAATGCTATAGCAAAAACTGCGGAAGATATGGGATATAAAGGCATATTTACGGAAGGTACAGAAAGAATACTGCACCAAAAATCTCCTAATTACTTATACAGACCAAAAGGATGCAATAAAATCAAACTGTTGCTGCGAAACTACAAACTAACAGATGATATAGGCTTCAGATTCTCGGCAAGATGGTGGAGTGAATGGCCTTTAACGGCGAGCAAATACTCTAGTTGGCTAGCTGCAACTCACGGGCATTGCATAAATATTTTCCCGGACTATGAAACATTTGGTGAGCACCATTGGACGGAAACAGGCATACATGACTTTCTAAAGCATTTACCTATAGAAATTTTGAAATGGTGGCATCTGAGAATGGCTACGCCCTCAGAGGTTATAGAAAAATACAAATCTGTTGGAGAAGTTGATGTTCCTGAACTTGGAGGAACAGTTTCTTGGGCTGATTTAGAAAGGGATGCTAGTTGTTGGCTTGGAAACACAATGCAATGGGCTTATTATACGAATGTGAAAAGAATTGAGCCCATAGTTAAGGAATCCAGCGATAAGGTTTTCCTTAAAATCTGGAGATACTTTCAAACTAGTGATCATCTCTATTATATGTTTATGGCAGGGGGAGCCCCTGGAGAAGTTCACGCATACTTTAGTCCATTCAATTCTCCGATAGACGCTTTTGTAACAGCACAAACAGCCATACTAGATTTTGAAAATAGAATTAAATTGGCAACTGTAACAGCGGATGAGCCTTTTCTGTTTTACACAGGTATAGGCAAAAAACATTTTACAGAGATTATAGCATGGAGTCTACGAGGGTTGATAAAAACTCTTAGAAAAGTTAGCACTAAATCTCTGGAATTTCATATTAGGCGTAAAGACTTTGAAAAATGGGCTGAAAAATCCCTTAAAGACAAAAAACTTGCTGAACAACTAAAGAAAATAAGACTTTCAAAGGTGAAGGGAGAAAAACTTAGAAATGCTCTTGTTGAGGTTGTTAGAAAAAGGTTTAGCCAAATGAGTAAGCAAATTCAACATGCAACGAAATATCTTTGAATGATTTATCTTTTATAAGCTGAAACTATTAAACAGTTGTCGATAGAACTTATGGTGAAAAAATTGAGGGAAGAACTTCCACTTTCAGAAAAAATTTTGCAAACATTACATAACCTTTGCGCTACAGCACCCGACTTAGCGAGGAAAAGCGAAGAGCTGTCTCAGGTTCTTCAAATAGATATAAATGAAGTTGAAAGAATTTTAGATAATTACAAAAATGAAGGTTATACGGAGAGTTTTACAGACAATGAAGGGAAAAAATGGTATTATTTGACTGGACGTGGAATAATAAAGGTTTGCGCGCTTTTTACGTAGTGAAAAGGATGCGTACTATAATTCTATCTTGGGAATATCCCCCGAGAATTGTAGGCGAACTTGCAGAGTATGTTAAAAAATTAAGCTTGCAGTTAGCAAAAAATACTGTAGACGTTTACATTGTTACTTACCACGATTATTTGACTGGTGTATCTAGTGATTTAGAAGGCATAAAGATTTTCAGGGTGACAAATCCAGTTCGCACCCATATAGGTGTCCTAACATGGGTTCTTACTCTAAATCAAGAGGTAGAAAGGGCAACGGCTAACATCTATTATAGTAATAACAAACAAATAGACTTAATGGATGCTCACGACTGGCACTTTATTCCAGCCGCAATCACAATAAAAAAGGCATTAGACATACCGTTCATCTATTCTGTTGAAAGCTTGGAAGAACACCGTTCTCACGGCGCAAATTCACCCTTTAATATGGCCATTAAAAGTATTGAATGGTTGGGAATGTACGAAGCTGAAAAGCTAATTGTAAAATCAGAGTGGATGCGTGATGAAGTTTTAAGGTTATACCGAGTTCCGTTAGAAAAAATGAAAGTTATACAACCAAAATCTGCAGGCTGGATAAAGGAGATTTTGGAAACATACAATAGCTTGAAAAGGAGTATCCCTCAACATGGGTCATGAATTAATTGTTTTGATGTTTACGTGGGAATTCCCACCGCGTATCATCGGTGGGATATCACCTCACGTCTATTATTTATCAAAAAATCTTGCAAAAACTGGTACAAAGATTTACGTTGTGACATGCGATTTTCCTGGAGCACCGAAATATGAAGTTATTGATGGTGTAGAAGTTTTTCGAATAGACTCATATAAAAATCCATCTCCTGATTTTGCCACTTGGGTTTATTTAATGAATGTAAACATGCAAAAAGAAGCTGCAGCTCTTGTTAATAGTTTAGATGAACCAGTGGATATTTTCCATGCTCACGACTGGCTTGTCGCTACAGCTAGTATAGGATTGAAACATGTTTTCAGAAGACCACTCATAGCTACCATACATTCAACGGAAATTGGAAGGAGAAATGGAATTCATTTAGACTATGAAAAAATGATTCACGAAACAGAAGCTTGGCTTAGTTACGAGGCTTGGAGAGTCATATGTTGTAGCAACTATATGGTTTCTCATGTTCAATGGGCTTTTGGTCTTCCAGCCGACAAGAT
>MTLU01000020.1 GCA_002010975.1 Candidatus Bathyarchaeota archaeon JdFR-07
TTCCCCAACCTCAAAATCGGCACCTCAACCCTCAAATTCCTTATAAAATAGGTTCAAATATTATCTTGCAGGCAGAGCCACGACTTTCAAGCCATCAAGGGCTTGATTTTTGTTTTGGGGTATGGTAGAGTAGAGAATACTAAAAATAAGGAGGTGGCACGTTGACAAACTTCACTGTTGTTAGTGAAAAACCAAACATTGTGGAGTTTAATGATGGGAAAGAAGTTTTCGGTGAAGTAGAAGAGATTACTTCCAGAGCTGTTGGTGCTGAGCGAGCGAATGTAGCTAAAGTGACCCTTTGGGGCCCAGATGTTCTCCATACCCATAAGGAGGCAGAGGAAACCTATATCTGTTTAGAGGGCGAAGGAGAGCTTTACATTGATGGTCAAATCATTGATTTTGTTCCTGGGATACGGGTAATAATCGCACCTGGAACACTTCACGCCGCCAGGCCAAAAAAAGAATGGGATAAACTGGTTTTGTTATGTGTAGCTTCCCCAGCTTTCAGTCCTACGGATGTTTATGAAGATTCGCGTGGTCGGAAATGGTGAATTAAGAAAAAGGAGGCAAACATGGGAACGGCAACAAAAGCCATGCGCGAGGGTCGTGTGGACGGCTATATGATGAAGGCATTCTTTTTTGATGTGCTCGTTAGGGTAGAGTGTTCACATGGATTGACCGATAGGTCAGATTTGCATTTCCATTTGACTTTTGAAAAGGAATCATTTCTCGGAGGCCNCCCGAAGGAGATACCTGACGAGGCCTTGAAACGAATATTGGAACTTTCTATCGCNAAAGATGATTACCCAAGAGAAGATATATTAAGGATGGCACGTCAAACAAACGAGATGANAATCGTCCGACCAAGAGCTTCTTCTTTTGATGAGTTTAAGGCCGAAGCACTGAATACACTGGAGAACCTTGAAGAGATTTTCTGGGATTTAGTATCACCATACGCCTCTGTCATAGAATTATCCTTTAGTCAAGGAGTCTGCATCTAAGTTATAAGTATCAACAAAGAGCGGCAGTGACAGCAAAGTCAAAGCCGCTTTTTTCATTTCCCCAAACTCAAAATCTCTCATTTGCCCTAGCACTACTTCAGGATACTTAAACACCTCTTCCCATCTTAAGGTTCTAAAATCGTCCGCTAGGGGGAGTCAGCTAGACCCTACTCGAACTACTCTAATCTAATTTACTCCAAAATTTGGAATATATTAGAAGTTTGAAGGAGAAGCTGAGTTTGATTCAAGCCATCAGGGCTTGATTTTTGTTTTGAGATTTGCCATAATCCTTTAGTCAAGGAGGGAAGCTCTTTGACAGAATAAAGAAGAAAAGGGGAGAAATAGATAGATATCAATTAATACTTGTGAAAGTATCGGTAGACCATTTTAGCGGTGACACTTCAATCACTCTCCGTCATACTGAAGCTAATAATTTTAAAGAGGCTGCTGAAAAATTAAATGTGGGTATTGCAAAAGATATAACTAACCTTGATATTAGAGAAAAAGAAAAGGCGCCTTATGTTACTTCTATTGCTGTGGAGCTTTTAGATCAAAAAGAATATGAAAAATTAAATCGGCAATACTACTTTATAGAAAAGGATTATTTCTGTTTAACCCGAATACCAGAAAAAATCCTAAAAGAGAGAGGCAAAACAGTTTAATTTTCTAATTTAGGGAGGCCACGCAAGGCTTCCTTTTTTTATTTCCCCAAACTCAAAACCTCTTTCATCTTCCCAGCACCACCTCAGGATACCTAAATACTTCCATCTCAAAGCATGCCCCGCACCGAACTTCGTTCTGGTGCGGGGTTCTAACCCCGAAGTAGAATAAGTTCACTACAGGGCGAGAATCGTCCGCTAGGGGGAGTTTTGAAATGTAGGTTCGATTCCTATCGGGATCTTGACCTTTCTTTTAGGATTTGCTATTATTCTTTAGAGGAGACAAAATATTCAATTGAAAGATGTGGCTTTGATGAGCGGTTATCCATTCGGTGAATCAGATGGCTTTGTGAAGATAACTATTGAAAAAGCAAAGGAGGTGAATAATGCCTAAGGTTAAGTATCACTGCGAAATTTGCGACCATCCGTATGATACCGAAGAAGAAGCAAGAAAGTGTGAAAGTCAGGGTGCCCAGCCATTTCTATTTAAGGTTGGTGAAGTTCTTAAACCAGTAGAACGACACGGATTTCAAAGCACGTATCAACCAACTCAACCCTCAAAAGTTACTATTAAAGCAAGGAGTAGAGGAGCCCAAAATCACGAGAATCTTTACGATGTACCCCAAATAGGCAAGGTTGTGTGCGAAGCTTATCTTAAAAGCGAGTTTGAGAAAATCAATGCATAAAGGAGGAAGAAAATGAGAAAGACTGAAGAAAAAATGGGAGAGTCTTTTTGGAACACACTCTTAGTGAAGCTAATGTTTCTAAAGAGAATTTTAGAGAGAGTTGGAAACTGGGAAAATATCCCAACAAAAGACAAGCTAGTAATTAAAGAGGAGTTAAGAAGAGAAGATATAGAACTATTAGTAGGGCATCCTATTGAGGCTTAATCCGAAAATAAGTGGTGTGATGGTAACATCCACCGCTTTTTTCATTTCCCCAGACTCAAACTTGGTTCTAAAACGGGCAGATTCTCCCAGTACCAAGTTCGGATTTTGTCCAACCCGGGGAGCCAGATAGACCTTACTCGAACTACTCTAATTTACTCCAAGATTTAGAATATATTAGAAGCTTAAAGGAGAAATTGAGTTTGATTCAAGCCATCAGGGCTTGACTTTTTTTGTGATGAATGATAAGATATAAAGTTCCAAGGAGGAGAGAATGAGAAAAGTAATAAAAGTTGAGATTAGAAAATCTTCTATTGAGGGATTCGGCATTTTTACAAAAGAGGATATCAAAAAAGGAGAGCCTATTACATTAGAAAAGGACCCAAAAATATTTCCTGATGGCGAACCCTGGAGATATGTGAATCATCAGTGTAAAAATCCAAATATAACCGTTGATGAGAGATATACTACGAGACGTTTCCGTGCGACAAGAGACATCCAAATGGGGGAAGAATTAACTATAAATTATCAATCTTGGGGTTGGCAGTATTATTTCCTCGAAATCATGAAGAAAGGATGTAAATGTCCTGATTGCGTCGCAAACAAGCAAAAGTTATAACAAATTAAAATGCGGTGCGATAACCTCGCCCGCTTTTTTCCATTCCCTCAAACTCAAAATCTCTCTCATCTGCCCCAACACCACTTCGGGATATCTAAAGACCTTTTCCCATCTTAAGGTTCTAAAATCGTCCGCTAGGGGGAGCCAGCTATTGGACAAATTTAAAATAATAGTTATCATGTAAGTTGAAAGAAATAGAAAGGAGGTAA
>MTLU01000025.1 GCA_002010975.1 Candidatus Bathyarchaeota archaeon JdFR-07
TTCTACAACTTTGAAGCCGTATCGTTCCATGGGGCTAATGCCAATCTGTTCTAAAACGTTGTGCTGTGTTTTGATACCGCCAACTGTTTCTATAATGTCTGCACGAATAGTGCCCTGGACAAGGATCTTACATCCTTCTTTTTTGGCTGTTTCGCTTAAAACTTGGTAGAAGGTTTTGCGGAACATTTTTCGCTTTTCCTCGGCATCCCTTATGCCTTTCATTGCTTGCAGAAACCTTTCCCGTACGTCAACGACTTTCGTGGGAACACTGAGAGGGGGTTCAGAAAGGGTTTCAGCAACGCGTTCTGGTTCGCCTTCTCGCATAAATGCATCATCTAATATTACGCAAGCCAGGTTTTCACCTATGGCTTTATGGGTGAGCACGGCACATGTTGTGCTGTCAACGCCACCGGAAACAGCTACTAGCGCTTTTTCTTTGCCTATGCTTTTTCTTATTTCTTCGATCTGTTTTTCCACAAAAATTTTGGGATCAAACTTTTCCAAGCTATATTTCACCTTTTCCTAAACTCTTAATTCATCTGCTGTTTCACGATTTATGTATTTGCCACCCCTTGGAATTTTCAAGATGCCTAAAACCTTCTTCATAACTTCAACAGGCACAGGATTTTCTAATTCCTTAAAATTCTTAAACCTAATGAAAGTGGCTTTCTCGCAGCCGTGAAGAAAACTGCGATATTCTCTAAAGTTTTTTAAACATGTTTCCTTGCCGTATTGGTTCCAAAGGATTTTAGAATTTCCAGCCACACGTTCAACAAAATCTGCAGTTCCGCGAATCTGTTTTACAGGGCTTTTGACATAGAAAAGAAGTTTTTCCGTCTTTATTGGGCCTCTTAGATTTCTTCGTACAAAGCTTTTGGTTTGATTTTGGCTCTTTCGGTTTTGTTCGCAGAGTCTGTTCCACCATTTTTCATCGCATAACAGAATAAAGGCATAGTTTTCCTGAGCCAAGAAAGCTGATACCTCCCCCAGATGTTTTGAGATTATTTTAGGTTTAGACATAATAATTTAATGGAAGTTTCGCCAATTAGGCAACAATATTTTATTTTTGGCAACAAAAACGTGAGTGTAGCGGCTACTGTTTTCAAATTATTTTTTGAAATTTTTTCTTTCCTGTTTAAAAAAGCTTAGCCTAAAGGTTTTTCGGGAATTAAAGTTTTTCTGCTTAAAGATTCTCTATAATAGGAGAGGTGTCTAGACGGTTCAATTGAAGACTAGAGAATTGAAGGATTTGGTTACTGTTGTAAAGGAGCTTAACGAAAGTTATGTGGATACTATTCATGCTTTTAAGGGAGTTGCCGATGAAACAAGGGCAGCAAAGCAGTTGTGGCAAAATAAAAAGAAGTCAAAATTGATAAAACTTGGTTTAGCTTTGATAGTTTTTCCTGAGCCCACCCCTATAAGTGAAACAATAGGAAGTGTTTTGTTAGCTGCTGGAACTGTTCAAGAGAGAGTGCGGCGGCAAGGGCTTTACATTGAAGATGTTTTAAAAACTTTCAAAGATGTTTTACGAGAAATTGGAGAGAATAGTCCATGCCATTAAAGGTTGTTTTGCGAAATTTTATATTTGCAGCATATTGTATACATAACATGTTGGGGTGAGAAAAGTGAAATTAGTAACTGTGTTATTGCCAGAAGCTTATTTGGAAGGATTGGACGAGCTTGTAAGGGCAAATATGTATCCAAGCAGGAGTTCTGCTATAAGGTCGGCGGTTAGGGATTTGCTTAAGAAAGAGCTTTGGGAGAGAAAAGGAAAATAGCCTTTTACTTTGTTAACTCATTTTTTGGCCTGATCTCTGATTTTCTTGGCCACTTCTGAAGGTTTTTCTGCAAGGGTTATGGTTCTGCCAACAATAAGATAACGGGCTCCTGCTTCTAAGGCAGCTTTAATTTTTCCCCCTTGTGTGCCTATTCCAGGCGAATATATGGGGATTTCTTCACCAATTGTTTTGTGAATCTCTTTTATTTTCTCTGGAAATGTGGCTCCTGCTACGATGCCGTCTGCTTTCCATTTTAAGGCTTTTTTCGCAAAGGCCATGTATTGGGGAATGCTTACTCTTTTTTCGGTGTTGATTATGGTTTGTCCGTAGCCTTCGGTGGCTCCTTTGTGGCTCATGTATACTAGCAGAATTACGCCTCGCTGTAGTTCCTGTGCAACGTCGAATATTGGCTTTAAGCCTTCTTCCCATCCTATGAAAGGATTAGCTATTAACGCGTCGAAACCAGAGGCGTAGTAGTATTGGGCGATAACCTTGTTTGTTGAGCCAATATCGTTTACTTTGCAGTCCATTATTGTTAAAAGCCCAAAATCATGTGCTTTCTCTACTATTTTTTGTACTCCGTTAAATGTGCCTAATGGGAGAACTAAATGATGGTTAATTTTTACGGCGCAAATGTAGGGATGCACCCTATCTAAGACGTTTTTTGCTCTTGAGAACAGTTTTTCTTTGTTTTTTGGTTCCTCGAAGGGAAAGTCTAAGGCTAAAACGATGTTTGAGTCTTTGCTTTTGGCTGTTTTTTCCATTTTTCCGCGGAAAAACATGCAGGGCACCATCAATTATTTGGGTATGGCGCTAAAAACCTTTATCATTTCAATTTCGCCATCTGAAACGGTTTTTATGTAGGAGAGTGTTGTTTCTACGGCTTCGCGCAGTTGTTGTTCGCTTATTCTTGGAGCTCCGTAGCCCATTACGAGCACTTTTCGGGTTTGCATTGTTATTTTTGTGGAATCAGCGTCTCTGTATGGGTATATACATATGACTTGTTTTTCATCGGTTAGAACTAGCATTTTCTCTTCTAAAACTAATGGTTTGCTCATCCCTATGCCGGTGAAGGTTTCGCCTTTTTTTGCGAATCGAATGTGGAATGGTGGATTAAGGGAGTCTCTGTCAAAACCGCTTATTGGAATTATTGTTTTCATGGAAGCTAGATTATAGGCGTCTACTACCGTGGATATGCGGGGTAGTTCGTAGCCGTGTAGGACTCTTCGTAGTAAGGCTTCCCCTGAAGGTCTAGTTTTTGTGGGGTCTATGTTAAGCTTCCAGTAAAAGTCTCTGTAAGCTCGTACTCTAGGATTGTCTTTTAGTGTTTCTATTTTGTGCCTAGCTCTGACTTCTTCGTAAATGGTTTTTTTAAGTTTGCGGAT
>MTLU01000035.1 GCA_002010975.1 Candidatus Bathyarchaeota archaeon JdFR-07
CTATTGAAGATTTTAAGCGTCACCTTCAAAAAGGCGATATCGACTTAAGCGAAGCAAAGGAGCGAAAAGAAAGAGAGATCGCTTTGGCGGAATACCGTAAAAACGCCATGCGTCTATTCTTAAAGCATCTCTACCTATCGCCTGAAGAAGCCAGAATTCGCATGGATTTCACTAAACTTTCAACTATTGAATTGGCTTTAAGTAAACCTAATTCTTCAAAGCACACATGGAGTATTCTTCAGGAAAACAAAACTGCATGCCTGCTGTTCTACCGTCCACCTCACATAAGCTTTGAAATACGTGGACAGATAGATATCTATGAGGAAGGTTTATACCACGATTTCGTACGCCTTGTACACGATGCTTTCCATTATGCTCCACCTGAAAAACGTCGCATCAGACGTCCGGTTTACATTTTCAATGTGGAAGAAATATATGACAACAGTCCTACTCCAAAAGCATTTGGTGTCCGTATAGCCTAGATCTGCGATAATGTTATTTTCACCTGTCGGGTTAACGTATTGAAAGGAGAAATCGTTTATGCCTAAATTCACGTTCAGTCAACGTTTGGTGATAGCCTTCGGTGGCTTTCTCTTTTTCCTAGGCATAGTATTGTTAACAGTCGCTTTTATGCTTCTGTTAAACGTTGTGGAAATCGAAACAGTTCTACAATCTAACATAATCAAGGGAGCACTAATTCTCATTGGAATTCTGGATGCAGTAGCTGGTTTTCTGCTTTTAGTCCTAAAACCTCCATATTAAAGAAGAGTAGCAGCGGTAGGAATATATGCAATAACGACGTTATACACCGTGAAGTCCTATGCGTCCCCCATGCGAAATTATTGTTCGATACGTGCTTCCAGCCTTACGCTCCCTTATTGCTAGAGAACTTATTGAAAAACACGGCTTTTCCCAAGTGGTTGCTGCTAAAAAACTAGGAATCACCCAAGCTACAATAAGCCATTACTTATATTCCAAACGAGGGGAAAAATACCTCAAACAAATAGAACAAATGAACGACATAAAAACAATGGTTAACGACATAGCCGATGAAATAGCAAACGGAGACCTGTCCTCCCTTGATATAATATCTCGCTTTTGTGATTTTTGTTCACAACTGCGTACTGAGCATCTACTATGCAACATGCACAGAGACGTAACAGTGCTACCAGACGCCTGTAACCTATGCGGCAAACCATAATCTGTATAAAAGAACCTTATCTACTATTTTATCCAAAATATAACCTACGGGAGGCGACAGAAATAATTCCTTTCGATCCCAATGAGTACTACAAAAGACAGTATGTTCTTAGCGAATTGGGACGTGAAGGACAGGAAAAACTGAGAAATTCGAAAATAGTCATTATCGGATTGGGCGGTCTCGGAAGCGCGGCAGCTCTTTATTTAGCGCTTGCCGGAGTAGGCTATCTACGTTTAGTAGACCAAGATACCGTGGAACTACATAATCTACACAGACAAGTGCTCTACGACCTTAAAGACCTAAGATTTCCCAAAGTCGAAGCAGCTGCAAAAAGAATCAGCCGTATAAACCCTGAAATTAAGGTGGAACCCATCCCAGAAAATGTAAGAGAGAAAAACGTAGATGAAATTATTGAAGGCGTAGACTGCGTTGTTGACGGATTGGATAATATGCGCACACGATACCTTCTAAACAAGACATGTATTAAACGAAAAATACCTTACGTTTATGCAGCCGCCATCGGAATTGAAGGATATCTCTCAGTTTTTAACCCTCCTGAAACTCCATGTCTAGCCTGTGTTTTCCCAAACATTGATGATCGTTACCTTCTCACATGTGAAACTCGCGGAGTACTCGGCGCAACCACCGGAATAATTGGAACAATGGAGGCCATGGAAACTATAAAAATAATCGCTGGAATAGGAAAACCACTTAAAAACTCCCTTCTCATATGCGATTTCAACGACATGTACCTCATCAAAATTGACGTTTTCAAAAATCCAAAATGCCCCATTTGCGGAGAAGCTAAAGTAAAGGAAGTAACCACAAAAGCTGAAAGACTTGTATGGCTATGCGGTCAAAACACAGTAAACGTAAATCCCAGAAAACCCTTTAAGCTAAACCTTAACGAGGCATACACTCGCCTGAACAAACATTTCAATATATTATTAAAATCATCATTCGTTGTTGTATTCAAACATAACAATGCAGAAGTGAGCCTATTCCCTGGAGGAAGAATGTTAATTAAAAACATTAAAAATGAGGAAGAAGCTCTAGAGGTATATGATAAAGTTATGAAATCCCTCGAATTAAAAGAATAATTAACCGTTCTCTATATTTGGCGTTTAAGCCATTGCCGAGTCCATTTCCGTAAACAATTTTCAGAACAAAACACGTAAAGCTTGTTAACACAACAAGTCTTCCTCGTAACAGGTTTGCCCCTAATGATTTTTCCACACACTTGGCATCGCATGTTTTACCACTTTTTAATTTTTCATTCGCCCTAATTAAATTTATTAAGCAGCGTTTCTCTCAATTTTGCTAAATGGGTGGACTCCGTAATGAACTACATAAGTATAGATGAAGCAACCATCACCCAAAAAATCATCGAGAAAGCGGCAAAAGACTGGGTGAAACTGTCAGAAACCGACGTAGTCATCGTAGGCGCTGGTCCAGCTGGCTTAACAGCTGCCATTTACCTTGCCAAAGCCGGATTGAAAACAGTAGTCTTCGAAAGAAAACTCTCCTTCGGCGGCGGAATAGGCGGCGGCGGAATGCTATTCCACAAACTTCTCGTTCAATCCCCCGCCGACCAAATCTTAAGAGAAATAGGCTGTCCCCTTGAACCAGTCGACGAAAAACTGTTCACAGCCGACACTTCAGCAATGATAGCGAAACTGGCAAATAGCGCCATAGACGCAGGCGCCA
>MTLU01000003.1 GCA_002010975.1 Candidatus Bathyarchaeota archaeon JdFR-07
TTTTCGACGCATTCCAAATCGTCGATATAAGCTCAACATGTGTTTATCCTTGCATGCTCGTAGAAAACCTGTCCACTGAGCTGTTGGATCGAACACGATCACGTTTTTTCCTTTCATGAGAGCTTCCTCAGCCAGTATCATGGCAGCAATGGTTTTACCACAACCTGTTGCTCCAGCAATCATTGCATGGGTCATCAGATCGCTCAGGTAGATGAAGGTCCTTCCTCCTACCTCAGCTAGTTCGCCAACGAATGCTGCATCTGGACCTACAGTAGGCAACTCCCTAAGTTCAAGGAGTTCACGATATCGTCTACGCCTCTCAAATTCCAACTTCCTTCTTCGCCACACCACGTAAGAAGTGCCACCAGCAACACCCGCGAGTGTTGAAAAGGTTAGATAAGTTGCTAAAGGTATTCCGAAGATCTTTCTGGCAAGCAAAGGAATTGCTACGTCGAAGAGGGCAAAAGCGCTGACCGAAATGGTCCTGTTCAAAGTCACGAAATCTGCTATGGCTTTGATCATGTAGCGCTTTTCCTCTACACCTTCGGGGACATCGAGAGGTCTTATAACTGACAAAGTGGTTTCCAAGGCAAGGGTTTCTTTGTATTCGTTCAAAACTTCAAGAGTTTCTAAGTCGATGAGTTGTAAGGTTAGGCCAACGTCGATTCTTGCAACCCTACCCATGTTCCACAAATCAACTTGTACCCTTGCTGTTTTTCCAGGTTCTACGGTAGGTGTAAGAATTGATATCCTTAGGTCAAGCAACTCTGCTGTTGTTTTAAGCACGTGGATGTGGACTGGAACCTCAGCTTTTTCGGCGTTCGCTTGGAAGACTATTAGGCCTGAATAGGTGCGGGCTACGGTGTCAGGAGGTATGTAAATCCTTATGAGGAAATTTCCTTCTTCCCCAGGTAACAACCTTAAGCTGGGGGCCACGAAGCTTATGAAATCTGTAACTTCTCCGGTTGCTATGGCAGCTATTATAGCTTCCTTCCCAAGGTTGTTGGTCACAGCTACGCTAGTTTGAGTTGTTTCTCCTTGATAGAGCTCCAAGGTTATGGCTTCCACAACTACGCCTATTCTTTCTTTAGGTATTTTTAGTAGCTCCTCTAGAATTTGTTCGAGCAAAGTCTCTAAGGCTGCAGGTGTAATAGCTGGTGCTGCGGGAGCTGGAGCAACCTCGGGAGGAGGTGNGCAATCTTGAGGACAATTCTCATAGTTTTCACCATAGGCTTCATCACAAATTCCATCTCCACACACAACTTCCTCAGCGATTATGTAAACAGCTCTCAGTGTGAGTGCACCCCATCCTATAATTACTAATACAAGAAGAATGGAGAGAAAGAGAATCTTTCTATCTTTCATTTTCTAACCACTTTTAAGCAAATGACCAATAGAATTGGAATGATCAAAAGGAGCAACCACCAAAGTGAAAAGGGTTCTTCCTCAGCAATTACCCACACAGAAAGAGGCCCTATCTCAAGGGTAAGAAACTTCCTTATTCTGTCTAAAATACCAACGAACTTTTCCCATATTCCAAGGCAACGCAATTCTTCCCAACTCCATTCCTCGCATCTATAAATTCGTAAGTGCTCAATGTTTTTGATTTCTTCGACACCTTCGGTGTAATTCATACTCAGCACGACCTTATCATACTTCAAGTCCACCTCTAACGCTATGGCTTTGATACGAGTTTTGGTTAATGGTACAGGAGTGTAAGCAACTGGAACCTCATCCAGCTTTATTCTATCCAACGTATCTGCTTCCAACTGGACTTCCTCTATTTTGATCACGTGGCTAAAGGCTTGTAATTCCACATCGTAAACACCTTTGTAGACCACTTCTTCATACTCGCCTGTGGTAGCATTGGTGGAAAAGTTATAGGCTATTTCAGTAGTTCCAGGATAGTAGAAAGTGAACTGAGCAGAGATTGGTTTTCCATCTACAGTTTTCAGCTCTCCGCCAAACAGAAGAGGTAAGCTCACTCTAAATGTTTTCTTTCCTACACTTTGAAGGTTGGCGGGATCTACAGCGAGAAGTGAAATGACGTAATCACCATCTTGCGCTGTGTCGGTAAAGTTAAGCTGCCAAATCCCGCCCACTTCTTCCATTATGAATTTGACTAAGGTTCCATTTGGGTAGGTAATATTTAGCCTTACTTCCTTGACTCCTGCCAAATTGTTATCGCTCACGTTTGCTCGTATTAGCACAGACTGATTAACTTCTACGCTGGGAGCTTCTATCCAGTGAATCGTAGGTGGCGTGATGTCAGGATAGATCACACTATTTGGTTGGGTGTGATTAATCACAGCACCATAGTTAATCTCTGTAGCTTCCAACGTCAGGCTATAATTTCTCGCATCGGGTAACTCAGGAGTTAGACATGTTAGGTTAAAGTAACCGATGAACTGACTTTGGTTAAGCTCGCATAAAGCATTGCCTATGAAGGCCCTCCACGTCACGTTAGGATCTATGATATCTTCCAACCATGCTTGAGCGTGAATCTCTAACAACTCAGAAGCATTTATTTCTACAGGGTAGCTGGTGTTTGGTCGCAAGGCAAGTACTTTGAACTCCAATACCTCTAGTATGATGGTTGTATAATCCGTGGTAGGAGTTGCATCAAAATTAGTCATCGTTACGT
>MTLU01000009.1 GCA_002010975.1 Candidatus Bathyarchaeota archaeon JdFR-07
ATAGCCCCAAATCGCATCATCGTAAACCGTGTTGATGCTGGAAAGATAAGACAAATAGCCAGAATTCATTCCGAAAAGGAAGGATATATTCAAAGACATTTGATAGAGAGAGCTGCAGATGGGAGCATAACCATCTCTTTTGCGAACATTAGAAGGCTTAACATAGTTACGTTGCTTAGGGCCTTAGGATTGGAAAGTGATAAAGAAATCCTTAAAGCAATTTCACCCCACGAAAGAATCCAAAGCAGGTTTTATGTAAACTTGTATGTTACGGACGTGGTTACTACTAAACAAGCCATCCAAGCCATAGGAAAACGAATTGGCGTTCATGCGAAGAAAGAGTTGGAAGGACGTGTATCACGCCTGCTAGACAGGTACTTGCTACCCCACCTTGGACAAACCACTAAGGATCGACAAGATAAAGCTGTTTTTCTTGCCAAGACTTGTAGGAAGCTCATCAAACTAGACCTAGGAGAGATAGAGGAAGATGACTTAGACCATTATGCGAACAAGAAGATAAGGCTAGCTGGCGACTTGTTGGAGCTCCAGCTTCGTTCTATTTTGCTAGGAAGATGGGGACTCATCACGCGCATAACCTACAACTACCAGAAGTTGGCGAAGCGTGGAAGGGTTCCTCCTTTGGAAGCAATCGTGGAAGCTGACATCCTTACTAGGCAAATTGTTTCTGCCCTTGCCATAGGAACGTGGGTCGGAGGTAGGACTGGTGTGGGTCAGCGCTTAGAAAGAGGAAGTTACATCAAAACCGTGTCACACCTTAGAAATGTCCTGTTGCCTTTGACNACTGCTCAAGAACACTTCAAAGCAAGAGAATTACATCCAACTCAATGGGGACGCTTGTGCCCAGCCGAAACTCCTGAAGGTGCAACCATTGGTCTAAGGAAATACCTTGCTTTGATGGCAGAAGTAACGCACGGTGTAACGGGAAGGGAAAGGAAGGAATTGCTGAACTTGATAAGGGGTGGTTGAATGACAGACGTCTTCATCGATGGGAGCTTCGTAGCTACGATTGATAAGCCACGCATGCTAGTACAGCGCTTAAAAGAGGCTAGAAGGAGCGGTAGACTTAGCGAGCAAATAAACGTGATCTATGATGAAACGCTCGATGAAGTAAGGATCTTCACCACCGAAGGAAGGGTTAGAAGACCATTAATAGTCGTTGAAGGTGGCATACCAAAGCTTACTTCAAAGCACATCGAACAACTTCGAAAAGGCGAAAAGGGTTGGAGCGATTTGGTTAAGGAAGGGATCGTTGAGTACTTGGATGCGGAAGAGGAAGAGAATGCATTCGTAGCTTTAAGACCTGAGGATTTGACTCCTAAGCATACCCATCTTGAGTTAAGCCCAGCCATCCTGTTTGGATTGTCAGGGTCTTTCCTTCCTTACCCTGAGTTCAACCGTGGAGATAGGGTTACGCTTGGAGCTAAGATGATAGGACAATCAATTGGGAACTTCTTGTCAAGTTGGCAAAGCAGAGTCGATACTAAGTCCAACATACTGCTTTACCCTCAACCTCCCCTTGTTCAAACCTACTTGCACCAAGTCCCTGAGTTCAAAACCCATGCTGCAGGAACCAACGTAATAGTCGCAGTCATGTCTTGGGACGGCTACAACATGGAAGACGCCCTCATCCTCAACGAAAGCTCTGTACAGCGTGGGCTCTTCTGGTCTTACATGTTCAGAACCTATGAGGCTGAAGAAAGGAGGTACATGGGAGGTCAGCAAGATGAAATCAAGATACCTGAAGCTGGGGTTAGAGGATATGCTGGTAGCGAAGCTTACTCCCACTTGCCAGAAGATGGAGTAGTGAATCCAGAAACCCCTGTAAAATCGGACCAAACCCTCATAGGNCGAGTTTCACCTCTCCGCTTCCTTGGNCCCATGGACCAATTCGTCACAGGCATAGAGAACATAAGGGAAACCTCTATTAGGTTAAGGCATGGCGACAAAGGAATCGTAGACCGCGTGCTAATCACTCAGACCCAAAATGGAACCAAGCTAGTGAAAGTTGTGGTAAGGGACCCCATGAGGCCTGAAGTGGGGGACAAGTTCGCAAGCAGACATGGTCAAAAAGGCGTTGTAGGGCTNCTAGTTCCTCAACAAGACATGCCCTTCACCGATACTGGTATAGTTCCTGACGTCATCTTTAACCCTCACGGAATCCCTTCAAGGATGACGATGGGTCAGCTTCTCGAATTCCTTGGAGGGAAAGTTGGTGCGTTGATGGGAAAGGTGCTCGAATCAGCTGCTTTTAGCCCTGTTAACGAAGAAACTTTAAGGAAAGCTTTGGAAGCTTGTGGTTTTAGAAACGATGGGAAAGAAACGCTTTACGATGGGAGAACTGGCAAAAAGTACACAGCCCAGATATTCGTTGGAAGCTGCTTTTATGAAAAGCTTGACCACCTCGTAGCCAACAAGATACACGCTCGTTCAAGGGGTCCTGTCACCTTACTCGTCAAACAGCCAACTGAGGGTAGGAGCAAAGGAGGTGGTTTAAGACTAGGCGAGATGGAAAAGGATTGTCTGATAGGACATGGCGCCGTACTTACTTTGAAGGAAAGGTTTGACG
>MTLU01000028.1 GCA_002010975.1 Candidatus Bathyarchaeota archaeon JdFR-07
TTAGTTGGTGTTGGCGTGAAGTATAGGGTAGGAGTGTACAGCTCATCCAAAGTCGGCATCTGAGTGGGCGTGTAACGAACCACTGGCATCGTAGTAGGCGTTTCAGTTGGAAGAGGGGCTGTGGCTACACGACAGCTAGTTATCGTACAAGCTAGCGTAGCTGCTGCCAATAATCTCAATGAGCTCTCGCAAAGTTTTCTGAGCATGGAATCTTCTATGAATTTTCTGTGTAAATAATCTCAAAAAATAAAAAATCGAAAACTTACCTCTACACTCGTTTATGAGGATGCTTTTCATGAAGTCTATCGACTTAGTCCATAGTCTCTTAACAGTTTTCCGAGTAACATCATATAGGTATACCCATCTCTCACGGAAGGCTCTATTTCTGTAGCTTCAAAAGAATCGTTCCATGTATCAATTCTAAAATATCTAGTGGTGCCTGATAGAACATTTAAAACCTTCACCATTATTTTAACCCTTTCCTCAAATAGCTCAGGTGACCGCGGCAATACCATTTCCCCTCCCCAGGGAACAAGCCGACTGTCTTCACCTGGTTTGAAAGATGGGAAAAACCCTTTATTATTCTCTAAAGCCCAAGGAAGCCACGCCCTATAAAGTAGTTCTAGTTGCTCCTCGTACGAATCGCCTAAATATATTTTCCTCCCATAAAAACCGCCTCCCCATGCTGTAATTCCGTCGTATAGGTTGGCTTTAGCTGTCCACTCAGGGTCAGTGGGAGCTACTCCTCCTGGAAAGCCAGGGTTTATGTGATCGCTAATAAGATAAGGATTAAAACCATACTTCGTCTGTAGATAATTACGTAGTTCTTCTAAAGCCTTTTCCACATTTCCTAAAAAAGCTGAAGAATCAAAGAGGTAAACAACTGGCATGCCATTAATCGTCCAGTAACTTTCGTGCAGGAAAATTTTCTCATGAAAATACTCGAAATCCTCTTTTAATATTTCCAAATTCTTTGCATAAAATTCGCCTTCAAAAGTTACTGGCCATGTACCATTTTTCTTATATAATTGTGCGAGAGATTCATATAATATAGCAATTTTAACATCTTCTATCAGGGGGCTTGAAAGAAATATTTCGACATTTTGTCTAAGTGGCTCACTATAGCTCAGAAAAATAAGGCTACAACCAGAGCCCGTTATCCAATCGATATGTCTTTGGATAACAATTTGGTCAGAAGACGTATATTTACCTAAGAGGGGAATAGTCCGTGTAGGCCAAGGCCATGAATCATACCATAGATAATAACTTACGCTTACAATTACCCCCTTCTCGAAAAGCAAATTCCCCAAATTCTCAAACTCCCTTATATAAGGAGTCTTTATCCTCTCCACAGAAACATTCCCATCCTCATCCTTAACTACAGCCTCTACCACATACTCCCTCCCACCTATGATATTCTTCACAACAACAGCAAATTCTTCTTTCAACTCATCGAAAGCCCCATCCAAAGGCTCCAGGACAAACCTCCTCGGATCTTCTTTCGGGAATGCCTCTTTAGACAGATGGGGATATTCCTTTGGGATAAACTTCAACTCGGCATAACCAAGGACTTTGTCGCCCTCAGCCTCGAAGACAACTTTCCCGTNGTAAACTTTATCGTTCACCACTCTCACTGGCTGCCAACTCAGACCTATGATCTCGACACGAGGAACTGGTGTAGCAGTAGGTGTTAGGGTTGATGTGGGAGTAGGTGTTGACATTGGAGTCTTGGTAGGTGTAGACGTCATTAACTCTTGGGTAGGAGTGTACAGCTCTTCCAAACTCGGCATCGGAGTCTGTTGTGCTATTGGAGTAGGTGTGTAACGAACAACTGGCGTTGGAGTAGGCTTTTCAGTGGGAATGGGTGCTGTGGGTTTATGACAACCTGCCATGGTACAGGCTAGCATAGCTGCTGTTAACAATCTCAACGAGCTCTCGTAGAGTCTTTTGGACATGGTATCGCTCCATAAACTTTGCTGGTTGTCTTTTCTGCTGATGATAATCTCGACAAAGAAAAATTTAATGCTTTTTTATCTGATCAGAATAATAGGCAAAAATTATTGATATGTATTATAGTGTATCCAAACCCAGAACCAATCTTTTACTTGAAGTATTCCCATATTGCGATAGCAAGCTTCACTAGGATATGCATTGCTTACTTCAACAACCAACCCACCGTCAATTGATTCTCCTTTCCATTCTGGATGATAACTTCTCAAAATCTCATCTACCTCATAGGCTTTACTATCAAATAAAACATAACCATGATCATTCTTCTTATCTAAGATAAAAATCAATGAATGCCAATTTTTGTCTGGAGTTACTCTATCAACAACAGGGGTTTCTGGATATTCTGAAGTCATCTCCCAAACGTTTATGCAACCATAACACTCACTCCAGGGATTTAAAGTCCATCCCCAACCTATATCATATCCTGTTGCATTTGGACCATTAAAAGTTTGAAAACCACCACCTATTATTTCAGAGTTTAATTCTTGTTTTTCATCTGCCCTGGGTGTGAAAGGGATTCTAATCTTATAACCACTAATATGTATGTAG
>MTLU01000010.1 GCA_002010975.1 Candidatus Bathyarchaeota archaeon JdFR-07
GTCCTCACAGGAGGTAAATACACTCCGATAACATACATCGCAGGAGAAGAAGAGGAAGTGGAAGAGGAAGAACTAGAACTACTGCTTGGAGAGGAAGAAATATTCCCAGAGGAAGAGGAGTTACTACTAGGAGAGGAAGAAGAGATATTTCCAGAGGAAGAAGAGCTACTACTAGGAGAGGAACTAGGAGAGGAAGAAAAAGAAGTAGAGGAATTAATACTCTAAATTTTTAAAAGGTGATGTAATATGGTGAGTTTGGAAGACCTTGAAAAGGAATACAGAGTTAAAGCTAAGTTATTGGGTGTTCACGAATATATAGGAATTAGTAAGGTACGTATAAGTGGTGTTGATTACGAATGTGACCCATTTGACACACATGAAATTGTAAAATGGATTTCAGACTTTGAGTCCTACATTGCTCCAACTGTCAAAGAGTATGAAGTTGGTACAGAGGGTGCTATTAAAGTAACTAAAATCAAACCAATGAACATGACTTCTGCTGTCCTAAGAGAAAAGGCAGCACACATATTCGTTACAGGTCAGATAATTAAGAAAGCGATGGGACTTACATTCGATGGTTACATGGCTGGAGCAGACAAAGTGGGATTCAGGGAGATCAAACCATGTGATATAATGAGGACCACAGCAGTTACAGAAACTCCAGCTGACACATGGAGCTTCGCATTTGCGGCAGATACAGATTACTGGATTGGTTATGGTACTGACAACACCACAGCTGCAACAATTGACAAGTACGTTGGAATGTGCGTAGTGGGTATTGCAAATCTTAGTGATTCACAGGTTGTAGAGCAGGTTAAGTTTAAAGTAGGTAACATTGAATATCCACCCATCATACTCAAACCAACTCTTACACTTGCAGATACTCCAGACAGAGTACCAATAAAGAGAATACCCACCGTAATACTCAAACCAAGAGATACAGTACTTGCCCAGAGCTATTCAAGTGCAGCAGGAACTAACGAGTTAGTTCTAGTAGGTGTTACTTACGGTAAAGGTAGTAAGCTACAAAACCTACATGTAACTACAGTAGAAACCTAACTTATTTTTTTATTTCTTTTGGAAAATAGGTGGTAATATGGGGACATGCACAAAAACAAAATTGATGTTACATGGGATTAGGGTTGGTGGAGTGCAAATTGTAATGGGTATTTATACAGTAACTTAGCACCTCTTATGCTTCTGGTGGAGATACATTAGACCTATCAGACGATTTCTCCCTTGTTTACGAAGTCTCCCCAGAACCCGTAACTGCTTCTTACCTGCTTAGAGGTATTAGAGGTACGAATGGAGATCCAGCAACTTGTAAAGTACAGGCTTTCACGGCTGTTGGTACTGAAGCTACCGCTGGTGCTAATCTATCGGGAGTAACAGTAATTTGTAAAGTAATTGGAGTGTAATAATATATGAAGATTAAGAGAGAGGTTATAGTTGAAGATGGAAAGGTTAAATATAAAGTTACGATTATTTCAAATACTCCCATCTACAACCCAGAAATACACGCTTACTCAACTATTCACTACATGATTGAAGACGATTTCTATACTCTAGAAGAATGGATAAAGAAGGTAGTTAGATTTAACGAAGAAATACAGGAACAGGTGGAAGAAGCTAAAAAGGCTTGGAAAGAAGCTTATCCTGAAGTAGAGGTTGAGTAGGCATGACAGTTTCAATAACAAAAATAATCACAATCCCATTTTTATCTGAAAGAGGGGTAAAGAAGATAATAGGTATATTTAAATTAGATTTTTCGGGTAGTTATGCTAGTGGTGGAGATACTGTTAACTTATCACCCTACTTCCAAAAAGTAGACTGCATACTTCCATTAGTAGCAGCTGGGTATTTATTTGAACCAGACATTACTACCCTCACCAATCCAGCTACTATCAAGTTAAAAATGAAATACCCCACCAAATCCCAAACCTCTAACCTAGCCCTTTCAGATCATGCACACACTCACTCTCTAGCCTATGTCAAAGGTACCGCTACATCCTATGTCCCAGATGATTCTACCATTGAGGGTACTAGCTTAGCAACTTCAACCACCCTCAGCACAGCCTCAACCACCCTCGCCCATACCTTCACAGGTACCAAAAGTACCGTAGACGCCGGTGCAGCCGAAGAATACCCAGCAACTACCTACCCCACAGGCCTATCCTGCTATATTCTAGTTATAGGGAGTTGAAAAGTTGAAAAGTTAAAAATAAAATTTAGAAAATGGTGGGTAATTAGTTGACATATTAGTAGACACATCACACAGGTGATAGCATGATTCCTCCTGAAATTGATCAAGATTTTCTTAAACTCAACTACCTCCTCGGCCTAAAATTCCTAGACGCAGCCGCTGAGAAAATCTATTATTGTGAAATTCTAAGAAAAGAACTCCTACCCATCCTAGTTTACAACTTCGGCTCCATCTCATCCACCTCCAGTAGTGGTTGGAAAGAGTTAAAGGTTGGTACTTATAGCATCCTCTCACCCACTGAATCCACCACCGTCCTTCACATGTTCTATGGCATCTCCCCAACCTCTAGTAGA
>MTLU01000039.1 GCA_002010975.1 Candidatus Bathyarchaeota archaeon JdFR-07
GAGCACCATATCACGTCCCTTATTACTATCGTCGATACAGGTTTGCTAAAGTCCTCCCTCCTTAGAAATGCATCTAACACATCCCAAGTCGAGAGTATCCCTTTAAGCTCACCCTCAGAAACTATCGGTATCCTCCTCATCCCAGATTCCAGCATGATGTTAACCAGGTCTGCTATGGCAGCACCTTCATCACAACACACAGGATTGGGTGTTGCTATCTTGAGTACGCTTGCATCCCTTTTTAACTTGGCCTGCTCAAGCTCTACCGTCATTCGACCACCTCCTCACAACTTTCACANACCCATTCATCGTTAACCCTTTTAACTCTATCATAATAATTCAAACATCGATCGCATATCCCAGTAGTAAANTCTTCCCTTATCTCAGGAGGAGTTTCCTTCATCCTAAGCCTGTGCTCAAGCAAGTCTATCATCTCAGGTGAAGTTCTGGCTATGTCCGTCAAAGAGATAACTCCTAGCACCTTACCTCCTCGAACGACTGGAAGCTGTTTTATACCACTCCTCCTCATCTTCCTAGCCGCAATCAGTATGTTCTCGTCAGGACCAACGCTTACTATTCGACGACTCATTATGTCCTTCACCTTGACTTGGCTTGCAACTTTGTTTTTGACTATGACGTGCTCTCTAAGGTCGCTCTCAGAAATTACACCCACTGGCGTACCATCTTTCCTTGTGACAACCAAAAAACCCCTTCTTATCTCACACATGGCTTTGCCTGCATCCCTCGCAGTTGCCTCAACATCCACGGTTTTGGCAGGCTTTGACATTATCTCTTTGACTAGTATGACCATGGTTCTCGTTTTAATTAATCTTTCTTTAACCTTAAAATATACCATGGGAGCTTACGCAGTTGGAAGGAGGTTTGAACACTGGGTCATTGAGAAATTACGAAAACACGGTATAAGGGGGAGAAGGGTTGTGTTGTCAGGTAGAAGACACCCAGATGTGATAGATGCCGATTTAGTCGTTGAAGGAAAATTCTTTGGAAAAGCAAAGACTACCAAAGCTAAACGATACGTCTCATTCCCTAGCCAGGAAGTTAAACAGCTCATGAAGGGAAAGCTTGATTTCCTTGTTTTCAACTTCCGTAGAACGCCTCCTTTCGTTGTAATTCGTTTTAAAGATTTCGTTGATTTGATTAAGGTGTGGAAGAAGAGGCGATGAGGTGCGAATTGTAGTCATCAGCGACATCCACAACGATGTTGAGAATTTGCTAAAACTCCTCGATCCTTTAACGAAGCTTGAGTTTGATGTGATCGTGTGCCCTGGTGATATAACAGATGCTGCATTGCCTCATGGATTTGAACACGTCGACATCGCACGTCTTTTCCTTGAGGAATTGAAGATACTTGGAAAGCCTATTCTTGTAGTTCCTGGTAACCAAGATGGGGAAATTCTAGGTTTTCTTGAGGAAACTGGTTTATCACTCCATGGAAAAGGAAAAGTCGTACAAGGTATTGGCTTCTATGGTTTTGGTGGTGCAAAGACTCCATTCAAGACATCGTTAGAACCTGAAGAAGGGGAAATAGAAGCTAACCTTCGAAAAGCATACGAAGAAGTTAAAGATGCTGAAGTGAAAGTACAGGTTACACATGCTCCTCCTGCAAGAACAAGGCTAGACATTCTCCCTTCTGGAGCCCATGTAGGTTCTGAAAAGGTTAGACAATTCATTGAAACCCATGTTCCTACGGTAGCCATTTCAGCCCACATCCACGAAGCNAGGGGAACGGACGAACTAGGGCGTACAAGACTCATAAACAGTGGCCGTTTTCCTGAAGGTTATTGTGGATTCATAGACGTTGAAAAGGATAGAGTAGATTTGAAAGTAATAAATCTCACATAAGTTTTTTAGTGCAACGTTGCTCTGAACTACACAAATTTTTTTAAAGAGAACCATCCGAAGCTTTTTGGAGATCCATGAAACTCACCATCGAAGAGGGGAGGGCAAAGACGTTGGAGGGAGTCTCTAAGTTGGCAGAAAAGCTTGACTTCTTAGACATCCAACTGCTTAGGAAATTCTACGTTACGGGAAAGAGCTTCCCATCTGATACCCAACCTCACTGCTTCCCTTTACTTTACAAAGAAATGAAGGATGCTCGCCAGCTGTCTATCGGTAAAGAAGGATTGCGAAAGAGATTGGAAAACCTTAAGAAGGTTGGGTTGTTAGGAAAAGTGAAACACTCAAACCCCATCATCTACACCCCAATCAAAGAAAAGGAAGAGTTTGTAAGGGCTATCATAGCTAAGTTCTTCTTGATCCATGGACTGACGAAATTTCTCTAATTCATTATCCAGAATATTTATGAAGTTTCCAACTAATAAATGAAAACTTTCCAACGAATATTTATGATTTTTCTAACGGAAAGGTGAAAACTTTCCTCTGTGAATTCGTATAGGTAAGATGTTAGAAAAACTACAAATCTTGTTTTTCTGGTAATTTGATATAACACTGTTATATTTTAAGGATAATTTTTCTTAGAAAAGAGATTTTTCTCTACATCCTACTTACT
>MTLU01000023.1 GCA_002010975.1 Candidatus Bathyarchaeota archaeon JdFR-07
ATGGGTACCTTGGACAAACCCACCTGAGCTATTCTACAACCCATACGAATTACCAGTAGTTGGTGATATAAGCAGATACTTCTATGGAGTTGGATGGGAGGATGTAGCAGCTGGTGCAGCTGGTTTGATTGCAGCTGGTTACATTCCAAAGTACTTCAAACTTAAGGGATGGCAGCTCATAATTGCTGACTTGTTAATTGCTACACTAGGTGGTTCATTGTTGCATAGCTTATTCAGAGGAAGATTACCAGTTCAGATGTTTGTTGCAGGTGCATTGATTAAGACAGCATTTGATTTAGTTGCAGTCCTCACAGGAGGTAAATACACTCCGATAACATACATCGCAGGAGAAGAAGAGGAAGTGGAAGAGGAAGAACTAGAACTACTGCTTGGAGAGGAAGAAATATTCCCAGAGGAAGAGGAGTTACTACTAGGAGAGGAAGAAGAGATATTTCCAGAGGAAGAAGAGCTACTACTAGGAGAGGAACTAGGAGAGGAAGAAAAAGAAGTAGAGGAATTAATACTCTAAATTTTTAAAAGGTGATGTAATATGGTGAGTTTGGAAGACCTTGAAAAGGAATACAGAGTTAAAGCTAAGTTATTGGGTGTTCACGAATATATAGGAATTAGTAAGGTACGTATAAGTGGTGTTGATTACGAATGTGATCCATTTGACACACATGAAATTGTAAAATGGATTTCAGACTTTGAGTCCTACATTGCTCCAACTGTCAAAGAGTATGAAGTTGGTACAGAGGGTGCTATTAAAGTAACTAAAATCAAACCAATGAACATGACTTCTGCTGTCCTAAGAGAAAAGGCAGCACACATATTCGTTACAGGTCAGATAATTAAGAAAGCGATGGGACTTACATTCGATGGTTACATGGCTGGAGCAGACAAAGTGGGATTCAGGGAGATCAAACCATGTGATATAATGAGGACCACAGCAGTTACAGAAACTCCAGCTGACACATGGAGCTTCGCATTTGCGGCAGATACAGATTATTGGATTGGTTATGGTACTGACAACACCACAGCTGCAACAATTGACAAGTATGTTGGAATGTGCGTAGTGGGTATTGCAAATCTTAGTGATTCACAGGTTGTAGAGCAGGTTAAGTTTAAAGTAGGTAACATTGAATATCCACCCATCATACTCAAACCAACTCTTACACTTGCAGATACTCCAGACAGAGTACCAATAAAGAGAATACCCACCGTAATACTCAAACCAAGAGATACAGTACTTGCCCAGAGCTATTCAAGTGCAGCAGGAACTAACGAGTTAGTTCTAGTAGGTGTTACTTACGGTAAAGGTAGTAAGCTACAAAACCTACATGTAACTACAGTAGAAACCTAACTTATTTTTTTATTTCTTTTGGAAAATAGGTGGTAATATGGGGACATGCACAAAAACAAAATTGATGTTACATGGGATTAGGGTTGGTGGAGTGCAAATTGTAATGGGTATTTATACAGTAACCCTTAGCACCTCTTATGCTTCTGGTGGAGATACATTAGACCTATCAGACGATTTCTCCCTTGTTTACGAAGTCTCCCCAGAACCCGTAACTGCTTCTCACCTGCTTAGAGGTATTAGAGGTACGAATGGAGATCCAGCAACTTGTAAAGTACAGGCTTTCACGGCTGTTGGTACTGAAGCTACCGCTGGTACTAATCTATCGGGAGTAACAGTAATTTGTAAAGTAATTGGAGTGTAATAATATATGAAGATTAAGAGAGAGGTTATAGTTGAAGATGGAAAGGTTAAATATAAAGTTACGATTATTTCAAATACTCCCATCTACAACCCAGAAATACACGCTTACTCAACTATTCACTACATGATTGAAGACGATTTCTATACCCTAGAAGAATGGATAAAGAAGGTAGTTAGATTTAACGAAGAAATACAGGAACAGGTGGAAGAAGCTAAAAAGGCTTGGAAAGAAGCTTATCCTGAAGTAGAGGTTGAGTAAACATGACAGTTTCAATAACAAAAATAATCACAATCCCATTTTTATCTGAAAGAGGGGTAAAGAAGATAATAGGTATATTTAAATTAGATTTTTCGGGTAGTTATGCTAGTGGTGGAGATACTATTAACTTATCACCCTACTTCCAAAAAGTAGACTGCATACTTCCATTAGTAGCAGCTGGGTATTTATTTGAACCAGACATTACTACCCTCACCAATCCAGCTACTATCAAGTTAAAAATGAAATACCCCACCAAATCCCAAACCTCTAACCTAGCCCTTTCAGATCATGCACACACTCACTCTCTAGCCTATGTCAAAGGTACCGCTACATCCTATGTCCCAGATGATTCTACCATTGAGGGTACTAGCTTAGCAACTTCAACCACCCTCAGCACAGCCTCAACCACCCTCGCCCATACCTTCACAGGTACCAAAAGTACCGTAGACGCCGGTGCAGCCGAAGAATACCCAGCAACCACCTACCCCACAGGCCTATCCTGCTATATTCTAGTTATAGGGAGTTGAAAAGTTGAAAAGTTAAAAATAAAATTTAGAAAATGGTGGGTAATTAGTTGAAACATTAGTAGACACATCACACAGGTGGTAGCATGATTCCTCCTGAAATTGATCAAGATTTTCTTAAACTCAACTACCTCCTCGGCTTAAAATTCCTAGACGCAGCCGCTGAGAAAATCTATTATTGTGAAATTCTAAGAAAAGAGCTTCTACCCATCCTAGTTTACAACTTTGGTTCTATCTCCTCCACCTCCAGTAGCGGTTGGAAAGAGTTAAAGGTTGGTACTTATAGCATCCTCTCACCCACTGAATCCACCACTGTCCTCCACATGTTCTATGGCATCTCTCCAACCTCTGGTAGAATATACTTCCGAGTTCCCTCAGACACTGATCGCTACTCTGTAGTTGGTACTAGGGCAATTGGTGATGAGCATGGTTGTATAAGGGGGTATGACAGCCCATTCACCTATCCATCTCTCATAACACGCTATTTCGCCCTACGAGACGTAGTCCCTAACTTCAACGCCTACAACCCAACCTATGAATCCCAAACCATCAAAATGAGATTAATGGGTATGAAATATCATGTAGAGTGGTTGGATTATGATAAAATACCCATTGATCAACTAACCAAAGCAAGAGTTGAAAATATAGGTGGGATAACTTTAGTCCCCAAACCGGCATGGCTCACCGTTAAGGGGGCAACAAAAACCGAAATAGAAAAACTGATCAAAGAAAAAAGGGCTAGAGCAAGAGTGATATAAAGATGATATAAAGGTGGTACAATGCAAAATGAAATGATAATAAAGAAAGTAGATAGGTTGGGTAATCTTTATGTTGACATAGATAACTGGCGTTCTAAGAAATATGTTTACAAAAACATTACCACCTACGGTTCAGATCAAGATATAGTTTCAGTTCCTTCTGACACCCGTCTTCACGCACTGACAGTTGTAATCTACAACAAAGAAACAGCAGCAGTTACGGTAACTTTCAAAGACGGAGCTGACCAAGTCTATCCAGAAATTTCAGTAGCGTCAAAGGATTATGTTTATTTGGATTATAGTAAAGTGGCAGGTTTGGTATTTACAGATACAGTTAAAGTTTTAGTAAGTGGTGCCTATTCAAGCGGAACCCAAATTTTCTTCGGATACCTGACAGAATACACTGAACCCAACGTGAGCTAACATGCCCGTAGTTGGAGAAGAGAGATTAATCAAACGAATTTCAAGGAATTTTAAAATACCAAGCATAGTAACCTACATAGCTGAGGAGATAGCAAAAAAATTCGAACTAGACGAATCTCATACTAAAAAATTCGTTGAGACTCTCGTAGATAATTTAATAGAAACAGCAACGGGTATTGAAAACATAATTCTAATCAATATTTCAGAGTATTGGTACGCTTGCCTACTTAAAATCTATGAACTATCTGA